>JBCCSR010000022.1:0-15421 GCA_039199865.1 Bacteroidota bacterium | reverse complement strand
TAAAATTAAGAATCTTTATAATACTTTAAGCAAAAGATTGAAAGTATTCCACTAATTCAAGATACGATTGTTCGCGAAATAATGATTCCTTTGGGTTTGGAATGAAAAACGATGCTCTTTCAAGTATTTATCTGAGACGTAGATTTGCATTCTAATGGCTCTTTCAAGTACCTTTTTTGAGCCAATTACCGTATGGTAATACACAAATATAAATTGTATCCTAAAATCAGACCATATTCTAGCAAATGATGAAATCTAAGGACATTCGGCAAAAGTTTCTCGATTTTTTTGCGGGGAAAGCACATCGAATTTGGCCTTCAGCGCCCATTGTCAACAAAAATGACCCCACTCTGATGTTCACCAATGCAGGGATGAATCAGTTTAAAGACTATTTTCTCGGCAATCAGGTTCCCGATAACAGGAGGGCGGCGGATACGCAAAAGTGTTTGCGCGTCTCAGGAAAGCACAATGACCTGGAAGAAGTAGGCATTGACAGTTATCACCATACCATGTTTGAAATGCTTGGCAATTGGTCCTTTGGTGATTATTTCAAAGAAGAAGCCATCGCCTGGGCCTGGGAATTGCTCACTGAGGTCTATCAATTGGATCCCAATCGCTTGTATGCCTCTGTTTTTGAGGGAGATGCAAAAGAAGGATTGGGAAAAGACCAAGAAGCCATTGACATTTGGAAAAAGTATGTACCCGAAACTCGTATTCTGGAGTTTGACAAATCCGACAATTTCTGGGAGATGGGAGAGACGGGACCTTGCGGGCCTTGCTCCGAAATTCACATTGATTTGCGTAGCGATGAAGATCGGGCCAAGGTAGACGGTAAAACCCTGGTGAATCGGGATCATCCTCAAGTCATTGAGATTTGGAATTTGGTATTCATTCAGTTCAATCGCAAGGCAGATGGTCAACTGGAAGACCTGCCCGAAAAACACATTGACACGGGGATGGGCTTCGAGCGACTCTGTATGGCGATCCAGCAAAAACAGTCGAATTATGCGACCGATGTCTTTACCCCTTTTATTGAGTTTGTAGAGAAATCCTCGGGAAAAAAGTATACGGCTTCTTACGAGAGCAGTGCCAAGACCGACATTGCCATGCGGGTGATCGTTGATCATATCCGAGCGGTAGCCTTCACCATTGCAGATGGCCAATTGCCAGACAATGGTGGCGCAGGTTACGTCATTCGACGGATTTTACGAAGAGCAGTACGTTATTATTACTCCTTTTTGGACATCAGAGAACCACTGCTACATGCCATGATTCCGTTATTGGCTACGGAGTTCAAACAGGTATTCCCCGAGTTGGATGCACAAAGAGATTTTGTGGCAAAAGTGGTTTTGGAAGAGGAGAAATCGTTCCTTCGAACCATCGAAGCGGGGCTCAAACGCATTGATGCCCTGGATTTACCCGATGGCCAGCTCGATGGACAAACCGCTTTTGAACTCTATGATACTTTTGGCTTTCCCATTGATCTTACTCGTTTGATTGCCAGCGATAATGGCTGGACGATTGATGAGCAAGGGTTTGAAGCGGCTTTGAAGGAGCAGAAAGAGCGGGCTCGGGCGGATGCCAAGAAAAAGGTCGGAGATTGGACGGTACTGACGGAAGACTTGGGGGTTGCTTTTTTGGGCTATGATCAATTGGCCCTTGAAGACATCAAAGTGGTCAAGTATCGAACGGTGAGAGATAAAAAAGGGGATCAATTTCAAGTGGTACTCAATCGTACGCCTTTCTATGCCGAAGGAGGGGGCCAGGTTGGCGATACGGGCTTGTTGTTTTTTGGAGAAGAAAAAATTCCGGTTGTAGATACCAAGAAGGAAAATGATCTGATCATTCACTACGTCAAAAAATTGCCGGAAAACTTGGAGGCCAATGTTCGAGGAGAAGTCAATCGCAAGCGTCGCCATTTGACCGAAAACAATCATACGGCGACCCACCTTTTGCACGCTGCTCTACGCCAGGTATTGGGCGATCATGTTCAGCAAAAAGGGTCTTTGGTCAATGACAAATATTTGCGTTTTGATTTTTCGCATTTTGAAAAAGTCAATGCAGAAGATTTGGCAAAGATCGAAAGTATTGTCAATCACAAGGTTCGAGAAAACATTGCATTGGAAGAGGCGCGCTCCATTCCCATTGAAGAAGCCAAGGCGGCGGGTGCAATGATGCTCTTTGGGGAGAAGTATGGCGATGATGTTCGGATGATCACCTTTGATCCCAATTATTCCCGAGAGCTCTGTGGAGGATGCCACGTATCGGCGACCGGAAAAATTGGTTACTTCAAAATCATCAGTGAAGCGGCAGTGGCTGCTGGCGTGCGGAGAATGGAAGCCTACACTGCTGACCGAGCAGAAGATTTTATCAATACCCAACTCGGTGAGCTAAATGATATTCGCGGCTTGTTCAAAAACCCTTTGCACACGGCAAAAAATGTGGCCAATTTGCAGGAAGAAAACAAGCAACTGAAAAAGCAAATCGAACAAATGATGGCCGATCGAGCCGGTGCATTACAGGACGATTTGAAGAATCAAGTCGAAACGATCAATGGCATCAACTTTATCGGTAGTAAACTACCGCTCAACGATTCGAAGGCCATTAAAACACTGGCTTATCAATTGGAAAAAGAAGTAGGAGATGCCCTCATTGTTTTTGGTGCCGAAATCAAAGGCAAACCTCAATTGATGGTAACGGTCAGTGAAAGTTTAACCCGCGAAAAAGATTTGCATGCCGGAAACATGGTCCGCGAGTTGGCCAAAGAAATCAACGGTGGAGGAGGTGGCCAACCTTTCTTTGCTACTGCAGGTGGTTCGAACCTTTCTGGTTTAGAAAAGGCCATTGAAAAAGCAAAAGAACTCCTCTAGAAAATAGCCAACAGCAAATGATCTTCAGCCTTGAGATCGTTTGCTGTTTTTTCTTTCCCCAATTTTTCCGCTCCTTGGCTTGGGACCAATCATGATCCTTTGCCCTCTCTTACCAACAAACTTTATTACAACTCATCCATTTTCTTGCATACAATAGCATTCGTAGTAAAGTCCAATAATCTTTGTCAAAACAATGCTGCATTTTTGTGAAGCAAAGGAAGCATTGACGGGTTGATTAACATTTTTTTTACAAAAATTCCATTTTTGAAATTTTATTGTTATATTTGGCTTAAGCTATCTTTTTCTGTACGATTATTTTTCCGCAATGTCGAGTGATGTGGTATCGTTTCTACCGTTTCCAGTAGAAACTGAGCCGTTTGTTTTATCAATTTTTGTGGTCTCGATATGCTCCTGTACCTTCTTACTGAGGGCTTTATCTCTTAGAATTAAAGCAAAATTATATTCTTTTCTTATGACAATTGTTAGAATTTTAATACTTTAGTTTTTAGACATATTACATCCCATTTCCATTGGTCCGAAAAAATAAAAAATTGTCGGACAGACTCCACATCAAGTATCAAACACGCTGATATACTTCTATTGAATAGAGATTTAATGAACAAATCAATTTGTTCTTGTTAACTTACTTGTCGAGTAGTGATAACGGTATAAAAGATAGCGCACTATTTAAAACTGAAGTAGAATAATCCCTGAACAGTTTTCGCGAAAGAGCCACAAATAATTCAATAATGAAAAAGGTTTACTTACTCCTCAGCTTTAGCTTGATCAGTTATTTTCTTTATGGGCAAGGCCCTGACTGTTCCGATGCACTCGTCATTTGCAATGACGGACAAATCAGTTTTACTCCTTCCGGACCAGGAATTGATGACTTTGCTAGTGCCAACAACTTTGCGGGTTGTTTATCTAGCGACGAGAACCAATCAGCCTGGTATTATTTCGAAATGAATGCAGATACCCCTCCAGGAATTGAACTTGGATTTACCATTGATCCCAACGGGGGTTCTGGTGAAGATTATGATTTTGCCATTTATGGACCGGATGTCGAGTGTGACAATCTGGGTTTCCCCCTCCGCTGTTCATATGCCTCCGCTTCCTGTGGCTTTTGTCCCGAAACGGGTTTGGGCATGGGTGCTACAGATTTTTCGGAAGGAGCGGGAGGGAATGGCTTCGTCGCCCCATTGAATGTCAATCCGAACCAAGGCTTTTACCTGGTGGTAGACAACTGGCTGGGCTCTTCTACGGGCTTCAATTTAGACTGGACCGGACCGGGGGCCCCTTACCTCAATTGTAATGCGAATCCAACTTGTGAATTAGAAGCCTTGCCCATACCTGATATTGACGTTTGTGAAGAAGCGGCTCCGTTTACCCTTACGGGGGGGGCGATTGGCGGTTTGGGAGCAGTGCTTTATGCTTGGACAGGTGATCCGGTGGCGATTTCTTATTTGGATAATCCCAATAGTCCTACTCCAACGGTTACTTTGCCTTCGGGGTTTAGTGGAAATTTGACTTACACGCTGACCGTCATGGAAGGATCTTGTATGGACATGGCCAACGTATTGGTCAATGTCAATCCTTTACCCATCATTTCTTTTCCTCCTACTGGTCCCTTTTGCGCGGATGATGCTGCTCAAACTTTGATCGCTGACCCACCAGGAGGTGTTTGGGGAGGAGCTGCCAATGGACTCGGACAAATCGATCCTAGCCTTCTCGGACCAGGAACGTATACGGCTACTTACATGTTTACCGATGCCATCGGTTGTTCCAATGATGCCACCGTTGATTTTACCATCAATGAATCGCCGACGGTGACCATCATCGGAGATCTGGATTTCTGTGCCAGTGATGGATTTACGGTGCTCAATGCCATGGGTGCTGCCGGAGATGGCACCTACACTTATTTTTGGGATACCCCTCAAGGACCCACTTCTGGGGGATCGGTGATTGCGAGTCAACCGGGTATTTACAGTGTCAGTGTAGAAGATGGCAACCTCTGCCAGGGACAGGAAATGGTGCAAGTTTCTATTTTACCCGATCCAGATGTACTGATTTTTCCACCCGATCCACTCTGTGAAGCGGATGGGTTGTACGTCCTCAATGCGATTCCCTTTGGTGGGGTTTGGGATACTTCTACGGGGATTGTAGATGCTACCGGAACGGTCAATCCGATGCTTTTGGGACCCGGAACCTTTTCTGTTTCTTACAGCTACACTGATGGCAATGGTTGTGAAGCTACTGCTGATATTGACTTTAGCATTGCTCCGGCACCCATGGCAATGGCTTCCGCGGGAGGTCCCTATTGTGAAGGAGATCTTGCCCAGCTTTTTGGGTCGACCAACGCCGCTGGTCCAGTAATTTATACTTGGTCGGGGCCGGGAGGCTTTACTTCTTCTGAACAAAATCCTGCTAATGTTATTCTCGCGGGTACTTATGCGCTGGACATTACGGTAAATGGTTGTCCCGCCCCACAGGTAACCGTCGATATTTCTTTTGCTGCTGCCCCCGATGCTGCTGCCAGCAATAATGGTCCTTATTGTCGAGATGACCTCATCGAACTCTTTGGTTCTACTTCTGCTGTTGGCAATGTAACTTACAGTTGGACTGGGCCTGGTGGCTTTTCCTCCAATCTCCAGAATCCAATCAATGCTACGGCATCGGGAACTTATACTTTGACTGTATCCGTTGATGGTTGTCCGTCTCCACCTGCTTTGACCGATGTCATGGTCATGGAAGTACCTGATGCCACGGCGGCCAATTCTGGTCCTTATTGTGAAGGAGATAATATCCAACTTTTTGGTTCTACCCTTAGTCCTGGTTTAGCAGTGACCTATACTTGGACCGGGCCTAACAACTATTTTTCGAATTTGCAAAATCCCACCGACGCTACTGTACCTGGAACATATACTTTGGTTGTAGATGTCGATGGTTGTTCCTCTGATAATGTGACGACGATCGTGGAAATTACGCCCGTTCCCGTTGCGGTAGCGACTAATAATGGTCCGTTTTGTTACGATAGTCCAATTCAACTGAATGGATCTGCATTGGGAACTGGTTTTAACACGGTATATACTTGGACCGGACCTAACAACTATTTTTCGAACTTGCAAAATCCTACCGATGCCCTATTTCCAGGGATTTACACCTTGGAAGTCAGTATTGACGGTTGTCCGTCGGTGCCGACAACAACTGAGGTACAAATTATTCAAGCCCCAGATGCTTTTGCGGGCAATGATGGACCCTATTGCCCCGATAATCCCGTGATTAATTTGATGGGAGAAACCCCGACTTTTGGTAATACTGTTACTTACAGTTGGACGGGCCCCAATAGCTTTACTTCCAGTGAACAAAATCCTGGAAATGCGACCGAATCGGGAACTTATACTTTAATTGTCAACGTAGACGGTTGTCCTTCCTTCCCCGTGACAACGGAGGTGAATTTTTACGTGGCGCCCAGTCCAAACATTACCGGTGGAGAGGCGTTTTGTGAAGGAGGAGTTGGACAGTTAAATGGAGGGGATGGATATTTGAATTACCAATGGTCGGGTGGATTGAGTGGTCAATTCATCGATATTACTTTGCCTGGAATTTATGAATTAACGGTAACAGATTTCAATGGTTGTACGGGAACCACTAGTATTGATGTCCAAACCTTTCCCTTGCCGACGACCACCATTGATGGGAATCCCGTTTTTTGTGAGGGATTGAGCACATTACTAGATGCGGGTTTCGGCTTTGCCTCTTATGAATGGAGTAGTGCTCAGTTTGGACAGATCATTGAGGTCAGTTTTTCGGATACTTACACGGTAACCATTACCGATAATAATGGTTGTTCCAATACCGCATCCATTGATGTGATGATGAACGAAAATCCAGAACCCATGATTTCGGGCTCGCTGACTTTTTGTGATGGAACGTCCACTACTTTAGATGCGGGGACAGGCTTTGCTAGCTATATTTGGTCAGATGGTTCTACCGATCAAGATTTGGAAGTCAATATGCCAGGTAATTATGCCGTCACCGTCACGAATGCCAACGGCTGTATCGGTACGACGGAAGTGGTGGTGGAGCAAAGCAGTCAATTAGAACCCCTCATTGCGGGGGCAACGACTTTTTGTGATGGTTTGAATACGACTTTAGATGTTGGAGCAGGATTTACCAGTTATCTTTGGTCCGATGGAACCAGCGGGCAAAGTATTGACGTTGACGCCTCCGGTACTTACTCGGTGACGGTGAGCGATGCCACGGGCTGCACGGGAATTGCAGAAGCCACCGTGGTGGAAAACCCATTGCCCACTGCCAATATTAGTGGCAATCAGCCCATTTGTACCGGAGATATGATTAGCCTCGATGCCGGAGGAGGCTTTGCCAATTATCTATGGTCTGATGGAACCAACAATCAAAATTTGGAGGTCAGCGAAGGAGGAACTTATGCAATAACCGTTACGGATAGTAATGGCTGTACGGCAACGACTCAGGTCAATGTTGTCGAAAATGCCAATCCGACGCCCAACATCATTGGCCCAGCTGCTTTTTGCGAAGGCAGTACTATAACATTGGATGCCGATGCTGGATACAGCAATTATTTGTGGTCAGACGGAAGCACCGCTTCTTCCCTTGATGTTGGAACGGGTGGGACTTATTCCCTCACGGTGACCAATACCGAGGGCTGTACGGGGATTGCTAGTTTTTCGGTAACGGCCAATACTAACCCGAGTGTAAATATCAATGGCAACAATCCAATCTGTAATGGCGAAGCAGTAACGCTTGAGGCCGGCAGTGGATTCAGCAATTACCTTTGGTCGGATGGAACTGGAAATGCTGATCTGGAGGTGACGAATGGTGGAACCTATGGTCTTACGGTGACGGACGGGAATGGTTGTACAGGAACGGCCGAGGTGACAGTTTTGGAAAACGCCAACCCAGTGCCGGTGATTTCTGGACCGACTGAATTTTGTGAGGGGACCACGGCCGATCTGGATCTTAACAATACCTATGCGAATTATCAATGGACCGGAGGAGGAACGGGAGCAAGTTTGGAGGTCAGTGCAACGGGGATCTACATGGTCACGGTGACCGATGCCAACGGCTGTTCGGGAATCGCTGATTTTTCCGTTACCCAAAATACCAATCCAACTGTCAATATCTCGGGCAATCAACCCATTTGTAATGGGGAAATGGTCACTCTAGAGGCCGGGGCAGGGTATACCGATTACGTCTGGTCGGACAATTCGCTCAATTCATCTTTGGAGGTGACCAATGGAGGCAACTATTCCGTTACGGTGACGGATGCCAACGGATGTACGGGAGTGGGGATGATCGAGGTAATAGAAAATGCCAATCCAACTACGCAAATTACTGGTCCCGATTCATTTTGTGAAAATGAAATTGCGACATTGGATGCGGGAATGGGCTTTTCCAATTATCTATGGTCCAATGGTTCTACCAATTCAACTCTGGATGTGAGCCTTACGGGAACCTACGTTGTCACCGTCACGGATGCCAATGGTTGTACGGGAGTCGCCGATTTTTCTACTCAACAAGATCCACTACCTAGCCCAAGTATCGCGGGCTCCACCACTTTTTGTGCAGGCAATGAAACGACCTTAGATGCGGGTAACGGCTTTTCCAGTTATTTGTGGTCAGATGGTTCTACCAATTCTACTTTGGCCGTAGGCACTTCTGGAACTTTTGCTGTCACGGTCACGGATGCCAACGGCTGTACGGGAATGGCTAGTCAGTCGGTAACCGAAAGCCAATCGCTCAATCCTGTGATCTCTGGAACCTTGGACTTTTGTGTAGGTTTGTCAACCGAACTCGATGCGGGTACTGGTTTTGATAGCTATACTTGGTCGGATGGCTCTAACGCACAAACTTTATTGGTGGATGAAGCGGGAACCTATGCTGTTACCGTCTCAGACGCTTCAGGTTGTACTGGAACCACAGAGGTTCTGGTAGAGGAAAATAATCTGCCCGTCGTCAACATCTTAGGCAATATTCCCATTTGTGAAGGCGAAAGCATTGTGCTCGATGCGGGTAATGGCTATGCGAATTATTTATGGTCAGACAATAGCCTTAACCAAGAATTAGAGGTGAATGCGGGAGGGACTTACTCGGTTACGGTGGTGAATGCCGCAGGATGTTTGAATGCTGGAGCCGTTACGGTTGTTGAAAATCAAAATCCGGCACCAGTGATCGGTGGTCCAACAGAATTTTGTGAAGGCAACTCCGTGACCCTTGATCTCGCAGTGGATTATGATAATTATCTGTGGTCGGATGGGAGTGCCGGAGAGGATTTAATGGTGACCGATGGGGGCACTTATGCAGTGACCGTCACAGATGCCAACGGCTGTCAAGGAATCGCTCAGCTAAATGTGATTGAAAATACAGCGACGCCTCCTACCATTGATGGAACCTTGAACTTCTGTGAGGGAGAAAGTACGAACTTACAAGCTGTGGCGGGATATACGAATTATGTTTGGTCAAATGGTGCAATCGGGTCCGAAATTAATATAGACATGATGGGGACTTATACCGTGACGGTGACGGATCAAAACACTTGTACCAGTACGGCGAGTGTTTCCGTGATGGAAAATCAAAATCCAGTACCTACCATTGCTGGTTCTGCTACTTTCTGCTTGGGCAGCTCTACGATCTTAGATGCCGGAGGCGGTTATGCGACCTATCTATGGTCGGATGGTACCTTCGGACAAACGCTTGAAATCGACCAGCCGGGGACTTACAGTGTGACGGTGACCAATCAAAATGGCTGTGGTGGAAATACAGACTTTACGGTAAGTCAAAGTGCTGAATTGACTCCGGTGATTTCTGGTGACCTCAATTTCTGTATTGGAGACAATACCTTGTTGGACGCTGGAAGTGGTTTTGATACGTATACTTGGTCAGATGGAACGTTTGGACAAAATATTACGGTAGATCAGCCGGGTACTTATGCCGTCACGGTCACCGATGCATCGGGTTGCTCGGGAACCGCTGAAGTGCTGGTGGGGCAGTCAACTCTACCAGTAGTGAACATCTCAGGGAATGTTCCGATTTGTGAAGGAGAGATGATCTTGTTAGATGCAGGTGTGGGCTTTGATACTTACACTTGGTCTACTGGGGCACTCAATCAAAGTTTAGCGGTAAGTGAGCCTGGTATTTATAGCGTTACCGTTACGGATGCTAATGCGTGTAGCAACGTCACTCAAGTCGAGTTGGTCGTCAATCCTAATCCAGAACCGACCATCGATGGAGCCAGCTCTTTCTGTACCGGAAATTCCACCGTACTTAGTAGCAATAATTTTGCGAGCTATCTTTGGTCCAATAATTCGACGGAGGCCTCCATTACCGTAACCGAAGGAGGAACTTACGATCTAACGGTTACCGACATCAATGCTTGTGTGGGTACGACAAGTATTGTGGTTACAGAAAATGAATCTTTGACGCCGATTATTGATGGCGATCCTTCCATTTGTATTGGAGAAAATACCTTGTTGGATGCGGGTAGTGGTTATGCGACCTATTTGTGGTCTGATGGTTCTGTTGAGCAAACGTTACAGGTAAACAGTACGGGGACCTATGAAGTGACGGTAAGTGACGCCAATGCTTGTACGGGAGAGACAGCATTGTCCGTTGTGGTCAATGACAACCCCGAACCCAGTATTGCCGGATCTGCCACTTTCTGTATCGGTACGTCCACTATTCTGGATGCGGGGGCTGGTTACAGTTCTTACGAATGGTCGAATGGAACGCAAACGCAAACCAATGAAGTTGCGATCGCGGGCACTTATGAGTTGACCGTAACTGATGCGAATGGCTGTGTCGGAACAACTGCGTTTACCGTTTCCGAAAGTCAGTCTTTAGAACCCGTCATTTCTGGAGATTTGGATTTCTGTAATGGAGAAAGTACGGTGCTCGATGCGGGCGCCGGTTTCGATACCTATATCTGGTCGAATGGTGATCCTGGACAAAGCATACAAGTAGATTTGCCTGGAACGTACAGTGTAACGGTTACTGATTTGAGTGGTTGCTCTGGAATTGCGGACGTAGTTGTTTTGGAAAATCAATTGCCCAACTTAAGCATTGCGGGTAACAATCCAATTTGTGCTGGAGCAACTGTGATGCTCGATGCAGGCGCTGGTTTTGCTAGTTATGTCTGGTCAAATGGCAATTTGAATCCAACCTTAGAAGTCGATGAAGCGGGGCTTTATGCGGTAACGGTCGTTGATGCCAATGGTTGTTCCAGTGAGGATCAAGTGTTGGTGGAAGTCAATCCCAACCCCGAACCGCAAATCAGTGGATCGAGTACTTTCTGTAGTGGCACTTTCACTGCCTTGGACGGGGGGAGTGGTTTTAGTACCTACCAATGGTCGAACGGTTTGACCACCTCAATGATCGAGGTGAGTAGCCCCGGCTTGATCGGACTCACCGTGACAGATGTCAATGGTTGCGTTGGGGAAACGAGTCTTTTGATTGAGGAAAGTGCCAATTTGAATCCACAGATTGTGGGCGATCCACTCATCTGTGAAGGAGGAAGTACGATATTAGATGTCGGTTTGGGTTTTGATACTTATCAATGGTCCAATGGTGACCTTGGGCAAAGCATACAAGTAGATCTGCCTGGCGACTACAGCATTACCGTCACGGATGCCAGCGGTTGTAGTGGAGAGGCAAATATTATGGTCATAGAAAACAGTCCACCTTTTGCTGATGTCCTTCCAACTGCCAACACTTGTAATACAAATGCAGGTGGTTCCTTACTGGACTTTTCTCAATTTATCCTTGCGGGAGATCTGGGTGGCCAGTGGTTAGATGTCGATGCTTCCGGAGCGATGGGAACTTTCCCTCAGCTCGATTTTGACGGAGTGGCGGCAGGAAGTTATACCTTTACTTACACTACGAATTCTGCCCAAGTGCCTTGTACTGACCAAACTTATACGACTATCGTCGTCGTTGCTGAATGTGCTTGTCCTCCCGTCAACTTCAATGCAGCTGATCCATTGTGTAACATCGATGGGCAGTTGGACTTGGATGATTTAATCTTGAATGGTGGGACTGGAACTTGGACAATTGCTGGAGCACCTGCTGGACCCAATCCGGCGAACTTAACGGGCTCCGTTTTTGATGCCAGTGGCGCCAATGTGGGGATTTATGATCTCAATTATATTTTGGATGGTCCTTTACCTCCAGGTTGTAATGATGTCTTTAGTACTCAGCTTTCCGTAGACCCAGCCCTCAGTGCAGGACTGGCGAATCCTCCGCTCGATTTTTGTAGTGATGCGACCATGTCGGTTGACTTGGCCAATGAATTGATTGGAGCTGATCTCGGTGGGCTTTGGACAGAAACTTCCGACATTACTTCCACGAATAATGCTTTTGACCCCGTACAGGGCATTTTTGATATGAGCAATCAATTGCCCGGAATTTACACCTTCCAATACAGCTTGGCTGCCAATGGGGCCTGTCCGGGAGATGATGCCACAGTAACGGTTTTTGTACATGAATTACCGATTGCAGAAGCTGGGATGGGAACGGAGCTAGATTGCAATGTCAATGAATTCACCCTTGATGCTATGGGCTCTTCCGTGGGCTCCGCTTTTCAATACACCTGGGATGGTCCAGGAGTTATTCTGGATGGCAATAGCCTGACACCAACCATCAATGCTCCGGGAATTTTTACTTTGACCATACTCAACACCCTCACGGGATGTACGAGCAGTGATGTAGTTGAAGTAACCCAAAATGCCAATGTTCCCGTTGCTACCGTTGGACCCGATAACGAGCTCAACTGTGATTCTTCTTCCGTAGTTTTATTTGGTGGAAGCGTTGCGGGAAGTAATGATTATACGTGGCAATGGTCTGGGCCGGGGATCGACAATAGCAATATGTCTCAGCAATACCCCGTGGTGAGCGTAGCGGGAACCTATACTTTGGTCATTATGGACGTTGCGAACAATTGTAGCTCCTCTCCTGTCTTGGTCGAAGTTATCGATAACACTGCTCCACCGAGTGTCATCGTTGATTTGCCATTGGCAATTTTGGATTGTAATATTAATGCTGTTGAATTGAATGGTAGTGCATCTGTGGGAAGCGGTGTGCTGACTTATCAATGGTTGGATGACGACGGACAGGTTTTGACCACTGATCCTATTTTGAACGTCAACCAGCCGGGCAATTATACTTTGCTAGTGACCGATGAGCAAAGTGGTTGCGTAGCCAGCGATCAATTGGAAGTGGTTGACAATACCGTGATTCCCACCGCGGACTCTGGAAATCCTCAACATCTCGACTGTGCGGCCATTGAGGCAGAATTGGATGCCAGCGCTTCGAGCATTGGTGCAGAAATCGTTTATACTTGGTTGGACGCTACTGGCGCAATTGTCCAAGGACCCAGTCAAGATCCTACCGTGATGGTCAGTAGTCCTGGAAATTATCAATTACTCGTGACGGATGAATCGAATGGTTGTACCAGTCAATCTATCGTAGAAGTGACTCAAGACATTACTCCACCAAATATCGAAGTGGCCAATATTGATCAGCTGGATTGTACGGTCAATGAAGTGGTCTTGGATGCGAGCAATTCTTCTTCTGGTGCCCAGTTTACCTATCAATGGTCAGATGCTTTTGGCAATTTATTATCTAGTCAAACGAGTACCGTTGTTGGGGCTGCTGGAAATTATCAGTTTACCATTATCAACACCACCAATCAATGTGTGGAGACCACTCAGGTAGCGGTAAGCGAAAATTCCAATCTTCCTAACGATGCGCTTCTAGACATTAGTCCACCTACTTGTTTTGGAGACAATGATGCCAGCATTGAAGTCATTGAAGTATTGGGTGGAACAGCTCCTTTTGTTTACTGTATTGATGGTGGACCGTATACTGGTGTCGATCAGTTCACCAGTTTGTCAGAAGGCAGTTATAGCATTTGTTTGCAGGATGCAGTGGGTTGTACTTGGGATACCTTGATTACGATTCAGGAGCCTCCAGCCTTGCAACTGGACCTGGGCCTTGATGTCCAAATTCAATTGGGAGACAGTACACAATTGACTGCTAGTTTCAATATTCCGCAGAGTAACGTAGATACTTTGATTTGGACGCCAGCGGCTTTATTGAATTGTGATAACGAGGATTGTTATCAGCCGACGACCAACATCGTTGACGCTGCGGTGTTTGAAGCTCTGTTGATCGATATAGACGGTTGTGTCGCCGATGCTTCCGTACAAGTAGACGTGATTAAGGACCGACTCATTTATATCCCTTCTGCTTTTTCACCCAATGATGATCAAAACAATGATCTCTTTATGATTCACGGTGGCATTGGTGTGGAGCAGGTCAACGTTTTCCGAGTTTACAATCGTTGGGGAGAACAAGTTTTTGGTGCGACCAACTTCCGTCCCGATGATCCTGTTTACGGTTGGGATGGAACCTTCCGGGGGCAGCCACTCAACCCCGCCGTATTTGTTTACTATGCTGAAGTTGAGTTTGAAGATGGTCACAAAGAATTGTTTAAAGGAGATGTCACTTTATTGAAATAGACGAGTGTCTGGACTTTAAATCGAAAAGAAAAACAGCTCATTGGAAATCGATTCCAATGAGCTGTTGATTTTTTAAAGCGTTGTAGCCAGTCGACCTCCCCGCTAGGTGGCCTCAAAGCATCCTTATTCCTTTTTATCTTTCATTGGTGGAGGAGCACTTTCTGTAGATCGACCATTGATGGTATGGCCAAAAAAGATGGCATTGGCAAACAAGCGATTGGTCCCATACCAAAAGGCACGAAAGTTGGGATTATCGGTCATGGCAATGACTTTTCCACTTCCCATACCCGTCACGATAACAGTAGCTGATGATTTCAATAACTGTAAATTGGCATCAGCAATATAACCACTCAACAATGGATTGGCCGTGTATCGAACCGGAGTAGAGTAGGGAGTATTTCCCTTTTCCAAAAATAAAGTGCCTCTTCTAAAGACGGGAAGACGATTTTGTTGATAACCATAACAAAGTGGATGCGTCAAGTCCAGTTGAGTTTCAAAAATGGCTCCACCAATAAATTGAGCACCTCGATCTGCACTGAGTTGGTTGTAAGGACGGCTCTTTTTGGTTTTATTTTTCTTTTTGGCCCTTTTGTAATTGACATTGGCCAAGCCTTTTGATTTGGCCCAACTTACTGCATTACGCATTACAATTAGTGTTCCTCCTTGACGGATCCAGCTTTTGAGTCGATTGAGGTCTCCAATATCATTGTAAAACCCATTTACCAAGACAATGGTATTGTAGCGGTTAATGGCGTTGTTATCAAACTCGTCGCTCTCCATCATTGTAATGGCCATGTCATAACGTTGATCTAACAAATGCCAAACTTCACCGGCATCGTAGCTCGTTACACCATTACCAACCAATAATAGGACTTCCGGTTTTTTGAGCATAGAAAAGCTTGGACTTCCCAAATCAACCCCCTGGGGAGTAAAGCCCGTAGCCGCGGGAACAAAACGAATCCCGGTTGAAGTACTTGCTTTACTGACCAGCGTATGAAT
>JBCCSR010000021.1:0-15561 GCA_039199865.1 Bacteroidota bacterium | reverse complement strand
ATTTTTTAGCGCCTCAAAGCTATACTCTGATTCTGAGATAATCAGTCCGGCGAGAAAGGCGCCAAGTGCCAATTTTAGTCCCAGCTGTTTAGTGACAAAAGCAGTGGCAAAACAAATGACGATAATGGTAATGAGAAACAGTTCTTGATTGCGGGTATGAATGATACTTCTAATGAGTGGAGGAACGATTTTACGCGCCGCAAAAACGACCAGGATAATCAGCAAGACTCCCAGAAGGATTTTCTCAAATGATTCGGAAGAGGCATTGCCATTAACGGTCAAATAGGGCACCGCCAACATCATGGGAATAATGATGATGTCCTGAAAAATAAGAATCGAAACGGATGACTTTCCAAACAAAGTATTCATCCATCCTTTTTCCTGGAAAATCTGTAAGACAATGGCAGTGCTACTCATCGCGAAGAGCATTCCAACAAATAGGGCCTGATTGGTCGTCAAACCAAAAAGATAGGCTCCGACAAAGAACAGGAGAATACTCAAGCCTACCTGTGCGCCACCACCAATGAGTACGTATTTTTTGGCCTCGATGAGTTTGCCCAGTGAAAACTCAATGCCAATCGAAAACAACAATAGTAAAATACCAATTTCTGCCATCACATCCACGTCTTCTGTTGTGGTAATCAACTCAATGCCGTAGGGCCCCACCAAGATGCCAGCGGTCAGGAAACCAACAATTGAAGGCAGCTTCAGTTTGGTGCTGATGAAAAGCACTACCGCGGAAACGGATAAAATGATGATAAGATCAGTGAGTATTTCCATAAAATGATTTGGTCTTCAAGTGTTCAACACGAGAGAGGCAGGCTGGTTCAAAAACAATTAGAGTTTGGAAAATCCTTCTCTGCTACACAAAATCGAAATTGTTGGGCAAAACTGGCTTTTAAACTATTTTTTCTTTCCCACCAGGAGATCAGGTGAAAAAAGAAAAATTACCTTTTTTAGTCAATGGATGTTTTGCTTGGTTGGATATTTAGAGCTCGGTTGAGGCAAGCATTTTCCTTTCGGAAAATGAAGTTCCCCGTCAACCTTATTTGCTGTCGGGGCACCGGGTCGATTTTAAATCACTTGGCCGGCTCTGTCAATCTATTGCGGGTAATCCATTCCAGTACTTATGTTCTACCCTTATCTTTTTTCTGGCTTTTCCATAAAATTTAATTCGTAAGGTTACCTTCTTAGACGAGTTGCAATTAACAACTGTTGTTTAAAAACGAATTGATAATAAATAGAATTTGCTATGAAAAATGGAAAAATACTTTTACCTCTGATCGCCTTCTTTTGCAGCACATTTGCTTCGCTTTCCGCACAAAACTATTTTCAATCCATTACCCCTGGCGATATTAGCGATCCAGTGGCAGTATCAAAACTCAACAGATTGCTATCGTATCCTGAGTATACTCAGCATGCGCTCGTTAGCCTTGGTTCATTTGAAGATCAACTTCATGGAGGAGTACTTTCTATGGTGCTTCCCAACGGAACGCAGACCACCGACTTTGCCACCCTCAATGCTTATGCGCAATCCAATGGAGATTACATCTGGATTGGCAATAACGCAGATTTGGGCTACTTGAGCTTTAGTCGAATTAATGGGCAAGTACAGGCAGATTTACCGGGTGATGATGGGGAGCAACGGTACAAGCTCATTGGACTAAATGAGTCTCAAGGTGTTTTGCTTAGTAAAGCCCCTCTGGCCCCAGAAGCAGAAGGCTGCACAGCGGGAAATGAAGAAATCTCTCCTGGTGAAAACGAGGGAAATGTTTCCTCTGCAAACTACGCGTTGCCAAGAGTAGCGAGCTGTCCAAACAACGAAATTCGAATTTTATATTTATATACAACGAAAGCAGAAGCCTGTGGATTTTCAGCCGATAATGTAGCAGAAGAAGTCACCGCAATGTTGAACGCTGCAATTGGCAATAGTGGCGTATCTGGTTTTTCTTTTACCACTGCCGCAGTTGAATTGTTGGAGGAATTTGAAGAGGGGGAGAAGCCCAACAAGGCAGAAGCTCAGAGGGTACAGGATGATCCGGAAGCAATAAATTTGCGCAATCAATGGAA
Source organism: Bacteroidota bacterium (assembly GCA_039199865.1). Classification (GTDB taxonomy): domain Bacteria; phylum Bacteroidota; class Bacteroidia; order Chitinophagales; family Saprospiraceae; genus JALZUU01. The sequence goes on along the minus strand of JBCCSR010000021.1, from coordinate 13,491 downwards.
AGCAGATTTGGTGTTGCTACTTGGTGAATACGTTGAATCTGATGCCCTGTTTGGTTTCGTCATTGACATTAAAACGAGCAAGGAAAATGCATTTGCGGTTACAAAAATCAGTGAAGCCGCCGATTGCAAAAATATGGTTGGACCACATGAAATCAGCCATATGATGGGAGCACGTCATCAAAAACCGATCAACTGTGTCCACGGATCAGATCCCAACTTCTCAAGAGCGCATGGATTTAAAACAAAAAATGACTTTAAAGACATCCTTACGGGATTCAAGTGTAGTGCCACTCGACGCATCAATTGGTCAAATCCTGAAGTAGAACACGATGGAGAACCGACCGGAAAAAGACGCGCGAATAATGCGGCTGCGGTGGAGGGGCATGCCCCGACGGTGGCCTGTTTTTATCCAGAATATGTAGACCCCTCTACCAATAAATTGACGGTAAGTTTTCATGGCCCTTCTTTTTTAAATTCCAATACTACTTACACCTGGACTTCTTCCGTTAATGGTGGGATTGCTCCTTACACGATTCAGTGGTATGTGAGCACCAATGGGGCAAATTTCAGTTTGATTCACACGGGGACCACTTTGACGAGAAACTCCAATAGTTTGCCTCCAGGCGTCCTTACTTTACGCTGTAAAGCAACCGATGCGATGCCGCAAACCGCTACCCAGGATCGCAAAATACTCAACAGTGGCTTTGGAAACGGCGGTGGTGGTTTTAAGCCCGGTGGAAACATACAACAAATGGCGAGCTCTGCCAATAAAAAGAGGACAACACAGCCCGTAATTTATCCCAATCCTACGGATCAGGATCTACAAATTTTAAATAGTACGGGCTGTCAATCCTACGAAATCATGAATATTGCGGGGCAAATTATACAAAGTGGAAAACTCAATCCAAGGACAAATACTGCGAAAATTACCCTGCCCAATCAGCAAAGTGGAATCTATTGGATTCGTTTGATTTACAGTGATCAACAAGCTCGATATTTGAAGTTCATTCAACACTAGCTTTTTAGGATCATCAATAGGTACTGAAAGCTGGGAAAGGGATTTCCATGGAAATTTTCTTAGAAAATATTTCAATAAACAAGAAAATAAACTCCTAAAGTTTCGCAACTCATCATGCCAGGTATCCAAATTTATTTTGGGACCTGGACTTTGTTTTTTATGGAATGAAAGAGAGAGGGTTTTCTGAATTTTCGTGGAGCAGATTCGGAATATTTTGTCGTAGATGATTGAGTGAATAAAAGGAGTTTATGGCCAAAAATTGGGCTTGGGAGGGATGGAATAGATCCCGTGCTCAATGTTTTGGTAGCAGCATGGGCCATTGAAGGTTGCAGTCAACAGGGATTTCTGATCAGAAATAGGCAAAATTTTGATAAATCCAAGTTAAGGTGATCATAAATTTAGGCAAAAGTATTATATTACTTTTTTTTTTTTAAGCTCCAAACTAATATCATGAAAAGCCTATTGCTGACTGCTTGTCTTTGCCTGCTCTTTGCGCTCAGTTCAATTGCCCAAATTGTCAATTCTCCCCTCTATGAGATTGATGAATCCATTTTGGACGATTTCCAAATCAAATCCAAGCGCATCATCAAACCCGACAACTATAAAACACTGCGCCTAGATGCCGCTAAATTAGAAGTCATCTTGAACAGTGCACCCAAAGAAGGGATTGCGGGGGCGGACAAATCAGAACCTTTTGAAGTCGTCATGCCAGGAGGAAAGGTAGAAGCCTTTCACCTGGTCGAATATTCAATGATGGAACCTGCTTTGGCGGCCCAATTTCCCTCAATTAAAACCTATCATGGATATGGCGTTAATGATCCGAGCCTTTGGATTCGTCTGGATTGGACGATTAACGGCTTGAACGCGATGATGCAACTTCGGGAAGGCCTAGCTTTCATTAAGCCTTACTCAAGAGGAGATACAGAGCATTACTACAGCTACTACGGACATGATTTACCCCTCATCAACGAACCCTTTGAGTGTGGAACTGTAGATGAGAAATCAGATGAGCCCGAAAGTCCAGAGAGCATTAGTGCGGGAGATTGCCAATTTAGAACGTATCGCCTTGCCGTTGCAGTGACCGGAGAATATGCTACCACAGTTCTGGGGGCGTCCTCCGCTGGTAATGCGGCTGATGATGCAATCGTTACTGCTCATATCGTGACCAGCATCAATCAAATCAGTGGTTGGTACGAACGAGATGTTGGCGCGCGGTTTATCTTGATCGCGAATCTAGCAGATATTTTCTATTATGATGGAGCAACGGACCCCTATACCAATAATAATTCCATCACAATGTTGGGGGAAAATATCACCAATCTCGATGCGGTGATTGGCAGTGCAAATTTTGATATTGGACACGTACTGGGAAGTAGTGGTGGTGGAAGCGGCGGTGTAGCTGGGCTTAATGTGCTTTGCGGTGCAAGTAAAGCAAGAGGCGTTACTCGGGCCAGTGCTGTGGGGATTACCCAACCTCGGTTTTTGAAAGTATGGGCACACGAGCTGGGCCACCAATTTGGAGCTGGACACACCCAAGGCGAAAACTGCCAACGATCTTCATCGAGTGCGATGGAGCCAGGGGCAGGAACTACGCTGATGAGTTACGTTACTTCTAATTGCAACAATCAAATTCAAAACATTCCCGATTACTATTTTCACGCTATTAGTATTCAGCAGATGTCTGCACGGATATTGAGTACGAGCTGTGCAGCTATTCTTCCGAGTACAAATTCGGCACCGATCGTTTCTGCAGGAGCAGATGTCACCGTTCCAAGTTCTACTCCATTACTCCTTCAGGCTACTGCCTCTGATCCAGATAATGATCCACTGACGTATACTTGGGAACAATACAATAATGATTTTGCGCAAGCCATACCACCACAGGCTACCAACACCCTTGGACCTAGTTTTAGATCTTTGCCTCCTTCAACGGAAAGTGGACGCTATCTTCCCAATCTAGCTGCTGTGGTGAGTGGTACGACTCCCACTTGGGAGGTATTGCCATCTGTTGCTCGAACCATGGACTTCCGAGTGACGGTACGAGACAACAGTACCAACAGCATTTCTTGTACTGCCGAGGATGACATCACCGTCACCACCGTTGCGGATGGTCCATTTTTAGTGACTTCACCTACTACGAGCGGAGTGGTTTGGATTGAGGGAGAAACCCACAACGTTAGCTGGGATGTGGCGGGAACGGATGTCGCTCCTGTTTCTTGTGTCAATGTTGACATCCTACTTTCTTACGACGGAGGATTCACCTACCCGGTGACCCTTGCTAGTAATGTGGCCAACGATGGTTCTGAAGATGTTGTAGTACCCATAGGAACGACGACGACAGCGAGGGTACAAGTCCGTTGTTCAAATAATATTTTTTACAACATCTCTGCTGAAGATTTTGAAATTCAACTTTCTACTGGTCCTACTTTTCTATTGAGTATTCCAAACCCACTGGGAACCATCTGTCCAGGAGATATCGAATCTAATATTTCTCTCACGACTTCTGCTCTGGCCGGTTTTGCTGGCAATATCACTTTAAGTGCAACCAATTTACCCGGAAGTTCTTCCGTAACTTTTGCGAGTTCCGTTATTGCTGCTGGTTCGGGAACAACTTTTGAAATTGGCAATACATCGGGTTTGGCAGAAGGGAATTATACCCTTACCATTGTTGGTACAAGTGGGGCAATTGTTAGGGAGTTTGATTATGCGCTTACCGTAGAAGAACCTCCTGGTACAACGACTCTCGACTCGCCAGCAGACAATGCTGTGGATATTGGATTGCTTCCGATGCTTTCCTGGATTTCCAAACCAAATGCAACGTCTTATGACGTTCAGGTGTCTCAGAGTCCAACTTTTACTGGTTTGATCGTAAACGAAACGGTGAGTACTAATGCCTACTCATTGAGTACGGGTTTGGAAGGACTTACGCTTTACTTTTGGCGGGTAAGAGCGACCACTACTTGTGGGGACACGCCCTGGTCGACATCGCGGCAGTTTATCACCAAAGATTGTGATGCCGCTTTCATTGAAAATACCCCGGTTTCCATTTCTAGTAGTGGGACTCCGGAGGTCAACTCTATTTTGACCGTAAGTGGTTCGGGATTGGTAGATGGGCTTGTCGTTTCAAATGTGAATGGAACACATACCTATGTCAGTGACCTGGAAGTTCGACTGATTGCTCCAGGAGGAAGTCCCAGTGTTTTGCTCTGGGAAGGAGAGTGTGGTTCTAGTAACGACTTCATTTTGAGTTTGAGCGATGATGCGACTACCCCGGTAGGTTCGGCTCCTTGTAGCCCATTGGGTCAAGGTGGAATTTATATACCGGAGGAATCCCTTTCTGCTTTTGATGGCTTGCCCATCGCAGGAGATTGGACCCTGAATATTCAGGATAATTTCAATCAAGATGGTGGACAACTTACTTCTTGGACGCTAGAGTTCTGCTCGCTAGGTGCTTTGCCCGTTGACCTCTTGTCTTTCGATGTATCCGGACAGAAAACCGCCATTCAATTGGAATGGGAAACGGCGAATGAATACAATAATGCAGGCTTTGAAATCGAACGTCGGACCGAAGCCGAAAGGGAGTTTACAAGCATTGGAGCAATGCTCGCTACCGACGATGCTCAACAAATCAATTACTACGACTATTTAGATAAAGATGTTCGACCAGGAGTACGGTATTACTATCGCTTGCGTCAAAATGATTTTGATGGCCAGTATGAATACTCTCCAATTCGTACTGCAATGCTTGAGGCAAGGCAATCTGGGCTTCAGGTCTATCCTAACCCGGTGCGGGGAGAATTATTTGGCCTTCTCAACGTGGCTCCTGATATTGAAACGGAACTGCAATTGCACGATTTAAACGGGCGAGTCGTTAGGGAACAAGTTGTTTCTGGAAATCAATTTACGATGAATTTGGGGGAACTGCCCACGGGCTTGTACGTGCTCAAAGCGCTTTATCCCGAAGGAGAGGAAATCACTAAAATAGTGGTTCGGTAAGATTGCTTGACCCTTTCCCAATGAGCGGTGGCTTGGCCACCTTATAGACAACTCCCTTGGTTGATATTACCAAGGGAGTTGTCTTTTTTTTGGACGAATTAGTGCAGCCCATTTTGTTAAAATTAAGAGCTCCCTATGCGACCTAAAAAAACCCGAACTTTCAAAAGAAAGCTCGGGATCATCCAAAAATAGGATTTTTTGAGGTTAGGTCTTGAAGTCTTTAAGAGTGGTAGTCAATTATTTTACTTCCGTAATTTTCCAGTATTGTCCGCTATATCTACCTGTCTTGGCCATGATGAGTTGGTCGTCTTGAGTATCATTGATGATATCCAATGATTTTTCCTTGCCGGTAAACTGCGTGGTCAAACGATAATAGTCATTTCCCAGGGCTTCGATCTTCCAGTATTGTCCGCTGTAGTTTCCCGTCTTGGCCATGATCAATTTGTTGCCTTGATTATCGTTGATGATGTCCAGTGATTTTTCCCTGCCGGTAAACTGGGTTGTCAAGCGATAATAACCATTTATAACCGCTTCAATTTTCCAGTATTGTCCGCTATAGTTTCCGGTTTTGGCCATGATCAATTTGTTGTCTTGATCATCATTGACGATGTCCAATGACTTTTCTGGTCCCGTAAACTGAGTGGTCAGGCGATAGTATTTGTTGGGATCAAAGGGATTGTTGCCGCTACTGCTTTCTGCTACAGACACCTGTACGGGATACATATCATTGTTGAATCGCTCGAAAAATTGCAAACGATTTCGATTGTTGGTTTTTATTTTCTGAGTATCCTCCCGATTGACTCGATCTCTTCTGAAATTGACGCCAACGAAGCACAAAAAACTTTCGGCAATGTCTTCTCGGTTGGGATATTCGGCAGCATAAGACGAAATGTATTTTTTGTCGCGATCTCTGGTCTTTGTCCATTCGGTTTCTTGGTAGATGTCGTCTAGGGCGGCATGAGCCGCTTCGTGAAGAATGGTCTCTTCCATATTGCCTACCTTTTCGTATTCCTCAGATGTTTTTCCGATGGTAATTTCTATCGACTTTTCGTAATTGTTTCCACCAAAAAGGGCATCACTTTTTAAGATGTTGACATACTTGGTGCCTCTTCTTAGACAAGCGGGTAACTGCCCCATTTTGTGACCATATTTCTGGGCAAGTCGGTTGGCGCTTTCTCGATCAAAATCTTTTTTTCGGATACGGATTTCGGAAGTAATGTAGTCATCGTAGGTCAATCGATAGATATAAGCCTCAGGTTTGATCCAATCTCCTTGATTGTTATTGGCATCTCGATCGTACATTCTGGCTGCTTCGCTGGTAACATATTCTGCACTCTTGAAGGCGCTGGCATCTTTTGCTTGAATGATGTTGGGAAAAGCCCAAGTGGTCCCTCCCGAATAAACGTAATTTTGAGCCGACAGGGAAAGAGGGAAGAGCAGCAATAGAAAAGCCTTGGAGCACAGACGGATCAATGGATTCATGATAATTGAAATTGGTGTCATTTAATGTAAGCTATTTCTAGCATTTATCTGCCTTCATATTCTTCTACCAAAGTCTCGGGAATAAACAAGTAGATCACGGCATTACGATCATCTTTATTGGCCACATCTTTTACCTGACCTTCCAACAAAACGGGCTGTAGCTTTTTGGAATAAATACCGATCATTTCGCGTAAGAAATTGCCTCGAAGGTTGGGAAGATCTGTATTGCGAAATCCTTTGACCGGAATTTCAAGTGTAGAAGGATCTGACAAGAACCCTTCTCCCTCTCCGTCAACGGGGAGGACCGTTACTGCTTCGTAGTAATAGTTTTGATCTAGTTTTCCTCTAAACGTTTGCTGCCCTACAATGTCGGCACTGCCCTGGACAAACAATTGAATTTTGCTTCGATCTGATTTTTTCATGGCGTTTAAAGTCTCCGTGACAAATGCACCAATGGTGGACCCATAATTGTCGCGGAAATCTGCTTTATCCATGTAGTACTCTCCGGGTCCAAACAATAATTTTACATTTTTGTCGGCATCTTTGAGCTGCACCTGAAAGTAGCGCCCTTTGTATCCTTTGACCACTTCATCATCGGGGTGGAAAACGGCTTCCCAGTAAGGACGTTTGATTTCAAAACTTTCTACCCAAGTTTCCACGGGAACAGTTTCCAGTTCTATTTTTTTACCAAACTCCTCTTCAATACTTTTGGCTTCTTCTTGCAACTCGACCTCCTTTTCGGTATGCTCATCAATTTCTTCCTCCACCGTTTGGGTTTCTTCTTGCAGTTTTTCTTCAGCTTTGGACGATTCGTCGAGTTCATTTTCTAATTCCTCAATTTCGGGCTCCGTTGCGTCCTGTGTATTTTTGATCTTTTCTATGGCATCGTTTAAATCGTCGATACCGATACATTTTTCTTCGTCTCCAAAAATGTTGTATTGCTCGATGAAGCGATCCACTTTGGCTTGGGCGGGTTCGACCTTCTCCAGTTGTTGATCCAGCATTTTTTGTAGATCTGTTTTTTCACTGATCAAACTACTGAGTTTGTTTTGCAGCTCATCGATCTGATCGACTTTCTCCTCGTAGGCAGTTTGGAGATTTTTTATTTTTTGATCAATGTCATTGACTTTATCGAGCAGCGGAATCCGTTTTCCCGTAATGGCTTCAACGGTACTGCCTAGCGCATTTCCTTTTGCTAGGAGTTGATCGATTTTCCCCAGCGTAGAACCCAGAATCGGAATGCCCTTTTTACCTAATTTTAATTTGTTTTGCCAGTCTTTTAGCCCACCGATTTTTCCGAGTAATTTTTCCGGACCGGATTTCAACTTTTCGAGTTGATCCTTAAAAGTATTCTGTAAATCTTTCAAAGGATTGATCTTGTTCAAGAGCTTACCGAGGTCGTCTTTACAAATTTTGATCTCCTTTTCCCAAGGAAGTTCGGGGGCCAAGTCGGCCAGCTTCTGCTTCAACTCGTCGATGGCTTTTTCCTTCGCCGCTTGAATGGCTTCTTCTGCCTTGATTTGATCGACCCATTTGGTGACATCATCCGTTTTTCCAGTCAAATTGCTGAATTGATCGTTGAGTAGCTCGGCCACGTCTTCCAGGTTGTTGACTTGTTTTTCAATGTCGTCTTTGGCACTGTTTAATTGGTCGAGTTTCGATAAAAGTTGGTCTTTCAAGTCTCCTCCTTTTTTGAGCGCCTCAAGGAGACCATTGGTGTCATTATTGAGGCTACTGCTGATTTGTTTGAGTTCTTCTAAATGTTTTTTGGGGCGATTCTCCAAGCGGTTGGCGAGATCATTTTTTCGATTGACGAGGTCGTTCAATTGATTTTGCAAGTCGCTGATCTTATCGCTTTGTTGGGTCAAATCTTTTTCTACGCCATCTTTTTTATCTGACAACTGATCGATCAATCCTTTTAAGGTATTGGCCTTGTTGGTCAAACCCTCTGCCTTTTGGATGAGTGCTCCTCTGTCTTTGATCAGGTCATTAACCTTGGATAGTAAATCGGGATTGGGAATTTTAGGCGTAAAGCCTTTGAGTGCATCTTGAACTCCTTTGAGATCTCCCAATTTGGACAACAGTTTTTTTGGTTTGGGGAAAAGACCGGAGAAAACAGATTTGATGCCTTTAAATAATCTACCGAAGAGGCCCAGTTTGGGTTTGGCGGCACTAAGTCCATTGCTCAGATCGGCCAACTTGGTTTGAGTGTTGATGCCCAGTGGCAGTTGGGCCAGGTTTTCTTTGAGTTGAGCGACCTGTTTACGCTTGCTGAGTTTTTTTGGTTTTGCTTTTTTGGCAGTAGTTTGTTGGGGAGCCAATTGGGGAATGGCTTTGAGTACATTGCCATCCTTATCAAAATAGCCTTGTTCGATTCCTAATTTGGTATAAACGCTAGGCATGTCTTTTTGGGAGGGGCCAGCTTTCTTTTCTAATTTTTTTAATTCTCTCGGACAAAAATTACCCATTCGTTTGCTGAGATTCATGGCCCGACGACTGCTTTCAAATCCCTTTTCTTTGAAGGCATTGACATTAGATTCTTGCTGATCGACAAAACTTTTGAACGCTGGATTTTGCAAATATTCATAGGCAAAAAAACCTTCCAATTGATACAGTCTCAAACAACTTTTTCCACCCAGTTGTAGTGCATTGTACTTCTGTTGCCAGTCACTTTTTTGTTGGTATCCCGTCTTCAATTGCTTGACCAGCGTATAGGCTCTTTTGTACTGTTCTGTTCTTTGTGTGTTGGAAGTACCACTGGGATTGTAGGCCAAGGGCGCATCCAAGGGAATCGCAAAAATGGTCTCTGAACAGTCTCCCTCTTCACAAATATCATCCAGCTGATTTTGTGCTGGGAGAACATAACCGATTAGGAGAAGGGAGAAAATAACCAGTGTTTTTACGGACATGAATTTGTGAGTGGGTTTCATCGTTCCAATGATTAAATTTTGAGAATAGAGGCCATGCCTCTATTCTCAGGTTGACATTCACTTGGTTTTTCGGGGTTAAACTTCTTTGACTATTTATCGTCACGAGGTGCTAACCACATGGTTTCTCCAGGGCTATTGACCAATTTGAAAGTAGCGTCTGGAAGTAAGTTCAATTCTACTGGCTTGTACTTGCTGTTTCGATACTTACTATTATGGTAAGGATGGGTTTTAGAAGACCAGTGCGCTTCTTTTTTATCATCATAGATGACAAAGTTACCATCCGATTGCATGGTGACGTATTTGCCTTTGAGTGCGGTTTTGGCATCCCAGACCCATTGCAATCCTTTGTACATGGCCAAGTTGCCATCGTACTGCATGGCGAGTCTTACGTTACCATCCGCAGTAATCAATTGCTCTCCTTCTTTGAGGACGTTTCCAGAAATCATTTTATCGTACAATGGCGTTTCGTAGCCCAATGCATTAATTTGCTTTCCATTCAATGTTCCTTTGAATAGCCATGCTTCTTTGATGTGTCCAGCCAGGAATCCAGTTGGCGATTGTCCTCTGGTATGTCGGGTTCCAAACAAGATCTCCAAATCATTTTTGTAGCTAGGAAGGGCGTCGATGTTGTAGGTTCCGACTGTGCTATTGCCCATGTAAATTTTGACTTGAGCTTTTCCTTTTTTCGTTCCGTAGGTAATCGCAATGGCCATCCAGTCATTGGCTTGCACGGTAGCCCAACTTGGGTATTTGAAATCTTTGGTTCTTCTGTAAAAGCTACTTCCCGCCATCAATTGCTGGGCCTTTTTTTCTGCAAAGACGATTCCGTCAAACTCATCGGTCTTTGTCTTGTCAATGGTCAGGAGTGATCCACCTCTGACATTGAGGTCGTCAATTTTGGCGATTACGACCAAAGTCTTTTTGGTCAATGGAGCTTTGAGAGAACCTGTTGCACGAGCATAAGATCCTTTACCAACTTTGAGTCCTTCGCTATCCACCTTGGCACCACCTTTGAGTTCGAGGGTGCCAAAATTTCCCGCAAGGTCTTTTAATGGATTGCTCCCCGTAAACTTCCAGTGGGCAATCGGCTTTTTCTCTTTTCTCTTTTTTACCGTTGAGCCACCACCAGCAACTGCCGTACTATCTGTTTTGATCTCTGTGATTCTCCAGTATTGTCCGGTTTTTCTTCCAGTGGTTCTCATTTCCAGTTTGTTGTCTTTGTCATCGTTGATGATGTCCAAAGACTTTCCTTCTCCGGTAAACTGAGTGGTCAAACGGTAGTAACCATTCCCGACGGAAGTGATTTTCCAATACTGCCCGGTTTTTCTTCCGGTGGTTCTCATTTCCAGTTTATTGTCTTTGTCATCGTTGATAATGTCCAAAGATTTTCCTTCTCCGGTAAACTGAGTGGTCAAACGGTAGTAACCATTCCCAACGGAGGTGATTTTCCAATATTGTCCGGTCTTTTTACCAGTGGTTCTCATTTCCAATTTGTTGTCTTTAGCATCATTGATGATATCCAAAGACTTTCCTTCCCCGGTAAACTGAGTGGTCAAGCGGTAGTAAGAATCGGGATTGAAAGGGCTACTTTTGCTTTGGGCAGAAAGAGAAATGGAGCAGAGCATTAATGCCAATGCACTGAATAAACTTTTGTAGAAAAGGTTCATGATTTAATATTTTTGAAATTTTGAGTTAGTTTTTTAGCCCTGATGTATTGGGCCTATTGTTATCTCATTTATTGAAAACCAACAATCGAAGGAGGGACCCCGCATCTCAGGTTGGCTTGAAAATAAATGAGAGTGGATTTTTAGTAGGTACTTCGTACTTGTCGAGTACCATAAACAGTCAGATGGGTGAATCTAGCCTTGGACAATTTAGTGTCTCTTTGATTGGTTTGAGTGACCTCTCCAGGGGCCATTCAACTTTTTGTCATTCTAGTTTCCCGGAGAGGTCGCTCAAAGAAGATAGTTTACAGCGATACGCTTAGAAGAGAAAACGAAAAAGTAAACTACCTGCTTGTTTGATCGCCTTTTGGGCTTATCGAATTTCTGTGATTTTCCACTTCTGTCCAGTGGCACCGTCTGTCTTTCTCATGTGCAATCTGTTGTTTTTGCCATCGTTGATGATGTCCAAAGATTTTCCTTTTCCAGTAAATTGAGTAGTCAAACGATAGTAGCCGCCACCTACAGATTCAATTTTCCAGTATTGTCCCGTTTTTCTACCGGTGGTTCTCATCTCCAATTTGTCGTCTTTGTCATCGTTGATGATATCCAAAGATTTATCTTTCCCAGTAAACTTGGTGGTGAGCCGATAGTAGCCATTGCCTACAGATTCGATCTTCCAGTACTGGCCGGTATATCTTCCAGTTTTGGCCATAGTCAGTCTATTGTCTTTAGCATCGTTGATGATGTCCAAAGATTTTCCTTCTCCGGTAAACTGAGTGGTTAAACGATAGTATTTGTTGGGGTTAAAAGGACTGGCTGCAAGGCTAGAAGAGTTAGAAATGACTTTTGTAATTTTCCAAGTTCCACTACCGCTATCTCGATTGGAGCCCGTTGCCGTGGATACGCAAAGGAAGTTGCCCGTTTTCTCAAAGTCTTTTTGGTACCCTCGAGTGTCTAGGTAGCCACCTCGAAATCTGTTCCATCCATTTTGTAGGTGGATGCTAGAATTTTTGGTGAGTGGTGTGCCTACTGAAAGCCCTTTGGCAGAAGTAATTTTCCAAGTACCACTACCACTGTCTCTATTTTTTTCTTTGGAAGTAGATACGCAAAGGTGATTGCCCGTTTTCTCAAAGTCTTTTTGGTAACCTCTGGTATCGAGATAACCACCATTTTTGTTCCACTGGTTCTGTAAATGGACCACATCACCTACCAAAACAGGGGTGCCATCGGCTTTACCTGTAGCAGACAATACTTTCCAGGAACCACTGCCTCCATCTCTGTTTGATTTTTTAGCGGTAGATACGCAGAGGAAGTTTCCTGTCTTTTCGAAGTCTTTCTGGTATCCTCTAGTATCTAGAAATCCACCTTTGTTTTTGTTCCATCCATTTTTCAGGTTGACGACGTCACCGTAGTTTAATGGAGTCATTTGAGCGGATGCAGAAAAAGAGAACAGCATCAGTGCGAATACAATTGAAGAGAATTGAATTAAATGTCTCATTGTTTTAAGGTTTTTAGAAGTAGTTGACTCGTCATGTCGAATCACTTCTGTATTAATTTGGATTGATTTTCAAATAAAATTTACGTTTTGATAGATTGTCACTTAAAGTAGTGGAGGCCAAGAGGAGCATTGAAAAGAGCAGGTAGAAGGGAGGCAAAATGATCCTTTCTTTTCTTTTGAGCTTTGCCCTTTTCCGGGATTTGTCTTGCTCGATGATTTAGCCTTTTTTCTGGTTGTTGAATCATTTGGTTTTTTGAGGTCTTCCTTGCAATGGTCATCCGGTAAATGCTATTGCTCAATGGTACCTAAACGCAATTCATATTCGGGTAAAGCGCTCAACAAAACTGCCTCTTCGATTGTGAGAAATGGGCAAAATGGTACCATTGCTAAGGGTGACCTTGGCATTGGTTTGATCAAATTGTATAGCGTATTCTAAATTGATGAGATGAGAACGGTGAATGCGGACAAAGTGATCTTCGGACAATAACTGACCCACTTCTTTTAACTTGCGCAATACCCTAATCATACGGTCGTGCGATAGGTGAACTTCCGTATAATTACCCGCCGCAACGGCATGAACAATCTCATTTTCTTTTACCAAAACAAGCCCACCAGTTTCTTGCAAGGCTATTTTAGAATATTTGGCTTTCATACAGTTTTTTAGTTAAGTGATAGTCTGTAATGGGGTGTTCGTAATTTCATTCGCAAGTTAAGAGCGATAATTCGCTTTTCTAAAGACAAAATTCGCGTATAATTCTAAAATAGATGGAATTTTGAATTGGGTATTAGGTGTAATCAACTGTTTATTAGCAGTATATGGATTAAAGTTACTGTTGAATAGTTCCAAATTAAAGGAAAAATTGTTAAAGGTTTTTAACGTATTTTCACTAATATTGGGTAAAT
>JBCCSR010000020.1:0-15607 GCA_039199865.1 Bacteroidota bacterium | reverse complement strand
TTTTCTTCTTCAGTAAGCAAGAAAATTAGGCTTGATTTCGTTTTGATCAGCAACTGAAGTCTTCAATTCAATAGCAAATGGAAAATAAATCTGCGACGAAAAATCCGGTGATGCTCTACACGGAGCAAACGCCAAACCCAGAAACGCTCAAGTTTGTGACCAACCGGATGTTATACAAAGGAACAGCTGATTTTCGAGAAGAAGAATTGGCTAAAGAATGGTCACCGATGGCCAATGATCTCTTCGAACTGGCCTACGTCAAAGGCGTGTATATTTGCAATAACTTTGTGACCGTTACCAAAGAATTCAACTACCCTTGGGAAGACATTATGCTTCCACTCAAGGAATTTATAAAGAAATACATCGAAGCCGAGAAAAGTATCGTTAATGATGGTTTTGCAGAAGCAATGGAAAAAATCGAAGCGGAAGCAGAAACACATGAGTATACCGAAGAAGAAACAGAGATTGTCAAACAAATCAAAGAACTCATCACTACCTACGTCAAACCCGCAGTGGAAATGGATGGAGGAAATATTGAGTTCAAATCTTTCAATCAAGGCGTTGTCACTGTTGTTTTACAAGGTGCTTGTAGCGGTTGTCCTTCTTCTACTGTAACCCTAAAATCCGGCATCGAAGGAATGCTAAAGCGAATGGTACCTCAAGTCACAGAGGTGGTCTCTGAGATGGGCTAAGTTGTTTTCTCTGCCAAAATGCTAGAATGGTTCGTTCCCTTTTTTGTGGCTTTCTCATTGCTTTCCTATTGTTGAGCTGTTCAGATCAACAGGAGATGCTACCTATTGATTTACAGGCGTACATAGATGCCAATGCCCAACTACCTCCCCACGATGAGTTGATCGCTTGTGCTGCTGGTGGCCAAGTCGGTATTTTAGATGATGCCCCCGTAAGTATGATCCTAAAACCGCATTATTGGGGGATCACTGACCTTCGCTATTACGAGAGTACCTCCAGTGATATCGATCCCAATGATCTCAGCCAATTTGTGGAGAAAGAGTTGGGAGATGAAGCCTTGTTCAACGGTTTTCTTCGCCGTTTTAAACTTCCAATTCCCGAAAGTGATCGTTGGGCTAGGGTCTCTTTCGTAGCCAATGATACGCTCTGGTATTGTAAGGCGGTGAGGTTAAAATTTTATGAACAAGCATCCGTTTTCAACAATACGGATTGGTGTACAGTCGACTTAAACACTCCTACTGAGCCAAGTTTTGTCTGGGAAGAAGGAACAACGCAAAACAATATCATTTTCTTTCAAGTCATTAGTGATCAAAACGGACAGGCAATCAGTGGGACTTATACTACTGAGCGGTCTTTTCAGTTTTATGATCTTGCCAATGTCGTTCTCAACGTTACTGACCCAGGCCCTATCCCCGTTTTGCTGCCCAACGAAAATTATCAATTTACCCTCATGGGAGTCAGTAGTGACAACTGGGTCAATCTCATCATTCAGAAGGATTTTACTACGGAATGAATTCGGGAAAGGGATGCTCCTTTTTCCGCTCTGTCCACTGAGCCTCTTCCACTGCTTTTCCCTGTTCTTGATCGACCAGCCAAATCGATTGCTCGGGCAACCAAATCCCCACCGTACGATTCCGATAGTTGATAGAGACTTTATACCGCTTAAAAAACGGAGTACCCAAGATGCCATCGAGATCCGTTCCAAATAATCTATTGAGGTATTTCTTTTTCAAGAGCAAAGTCGACATGCGTTTGATGGACATCTCCCCTAATTGAACGCCATGCAGCATGGCCTCGTGAGTTTCCATTTGGTATTTACTGACGCCACTTGCTGATAATTTTTTCCCTATTGACAAATGGTGTTGCACTTGTTCGGGAATGTCACGGCGTAAAAAATTGGTTTCTGCTCCCGTATCCATTCCAAAATCATATTGCTGATTACCGATCCCAATTGGAAGACAAGGAAGATGTGCACAGTTGCGAAACTTAAAACGGTAATCTGGTTGCAGATTATCGGTAGTCGCTGTTTTTCTTTCCCCTTTCCTTTTTAGTTGATAAAGGGTAATTTTTTTATTGGGTAAATCAATGACCAATTCATAAGGCAAAAAGAGATCTCGACCAAGCAAACCCAGAATTTTACATCCCCTCATTTTCTCAATATGCCTTAAGTCCAACTGAGTGACTTCACGCTGAGCAAGTCGAAGACCTCTAAGCTCAAACTTTTTGATTGGAGTCACCCTGAGTGATTCCTTTACTCCATTGGCCTTCTCAATCACTCTCTTTTCAAGCGGAAAAAACCCCTGGAAATAACGACTGTTGAGGAGCATCTCAGAAGCTCCCGTATCAAAAATAAATTTCCCCTTCTGTCCATTGACGACTGCATCGACCATCGGTAAATTGCCATACAACTCAACTGGAATAACGATGCGATGGGGAGACTTGGTTTTGGTCCAAGAACTAAAGCCAAAAAAAATAAATGGAAATAAAGTAAATAATAGCTTCAACATAACATTCGGATTTTAAAGGGTGAAGCGTCCAAATCAAGAAGCCCATAACCCGAAAGTGGGGGCAGCAAAAGAACTGGCGCTGGATAATGCACCTACCGAATGTTTTTTTAACGGATTGCGTGGGTAAGGGAAAGAATAACCAATCAGTGAGTTATCTACTCTGATCATACAATAGACAATTCTAAAGACAAGCGAGAATAAAAAAAGACGGTTCTAATACAAACTTTAACACTTTATTGTAAAAAAGCCAATGCTTTTTTTTTAATTCCAAAATCCCGGCAACTCTTCTGAAAAATTTGTGTTTCTTTGTTCCTCGACAAAATGAAAAAGTAGAATGGAAAAACAACACCTGGAAAGATTGTGTCGGTCAACTTGCGACTTGGTTGGCAGTGTAGCAGGTTTTATTGAAGGCCAGCTTAACAAGGTTAAGTTAGAAGATATTGAAACCAAAAGTTTGAACAGCTTGGTCAGCTATGTAGACAAAAAAGCGGAAGTCCAATTGGTCAGTGGTTTGAGGTCAAGATTAGAAGATTCGACTTTTCTTACCGAAGAAGATACGATTGAAAATGAAGAAGGCGAGTATCGGTGGATCATCGATCCGCTGGATGGCACCACCAATTTTTTACATCAATTGCCCTTTTTTGCCATTAGTGTAGCCCTCGAACATCGAGGCGAGTTGATTATGGGGGTGGTTTTTGAAGTCAATCGCAAAGAGTGTTTCTATGCCTGGAAAGGGGGAGGTGCCTGGCTGAATAGAACGCGCATTCAAGTCAATAACAATGAGCGTTTGCAAGACGCTTTGTTGTCTACTGGTTTTCCTTACTACGATTATACCTACCAAAAGCAATATTTTGCCTGTTTGAGTCAATTGAGTGGCCAAACCCGTGGCATTCGGCGCTATGGAGCGGCAGCACTCGACTTGGCCTATGTGGCTTGTGGACGATTCGATGCTTATTTCGAATACAGCTTACAGCCCTGGGACGTCGCCGCGGGAATTGTCATTATCCGCGAAGCGGGAGGGATTTTAAGTGACTTTGAAGGAGGGGACAACTACCTCTTTGGCCAACAAATGATTGCGGGTAATCCAACGATCCAGCCTATCATTTTATCTACGATCCAGCATCATTTTAGTCAGTCAACTTCATCGTAATTTTAGGACCCTCTATCCGTTCGATGCTATCCGCGGTCTAGACATTGCTTGGATTTATCGAACAAAAGAAGAATTCCTGAAGAATTGGTGTTAATTTAGACGTCCAAAATGATATAAGATGAATTTTCGGGAAATCATTAGAACGGCCCTCAATGCGGTACGATCCAATCTGCTTCGATCAATTCTTACTGTTTTGATCATCGCGGTGGGGATCATGGCATTGGTGGGAATTTTAACTTCTATTGATGCGGCCATTTTTTCCTTGAGGGACAACTTTTCTAGCCTAGGTGCCAATTCCTTTGTCATCTACCCGATTGGTGACCGAGCTCGGGGAACTCGAAACGGTAAGAAGACCAAAAGGGCAGATCCCATCTCTTTTAAACAGGCAGAAAAATTTCAACAAACTTACAATTTTCCATCTACTGTTTCCATCTACATGAATGGCACCTCATCCGCTACCGTCAAGCATGCCGATGAAAAAACCAATCCCAATGTTCGTCTAGTTGGAGCAGATGAGCATTATTTATCCATCAAAGGTTTGGAATTAGAAGAAGGGCGCGGGTTTTCCATCAATGAAATCAATACGGCGAGCAATAAAGCCATTATTGGAAAGGATGTTGTGGATCAGCTTTTCGACAAAAAACCTACCAAGGCCTTGGGCCAGATTATTTCCGTAGGTAATATCAAATACAAAGTCATCGGGGTCATCAAATCGAAAGGTTCCAGTATGAATGACAGTGAAGACCGAGTTGTGTTTGCGCCTCTGAGCAATGTCAAACGGTATTACGGAACGGCAAAAACCAATTATTCTATCTCCGTTTCTGTTTACAATACAGAAGATTTAGATACTGCTGAAGCTGAAGCCATTGGTACTTTTCGCAATGTCCGCAATCTCAAGTTGGCTCAAGAAAATAATTTTGAAACCATTAAAAGCGATGGAATTGTTAGCTTCCTCAAAGAAAACACCTTCAAATTGCGTATGGTTGCGATCGTGATTGGTTTGATTACGCTATTGGGAGCAGCCATTGGTTTGATGAATATCATGCTGGTTTCCGTGACCGAACGAACGAGAGAAATTGGTATTTGCAAAGCTATTGGAGCCACCAAAAACAATATTCTAATGCAATTTCTCACGGAAGCAGTGGTGATCTGTCAAATTGGAGGTATCGTCGGTATCATCCTGGGCATCCTGATTGGAAATGTAGTGACTTATTTTATGGGAGGAAATTTCCTCATCCCCTGGGACTGGATGTTCATTGCCGTCATGACTTGCATGTTTGTTGGTTTATCTTCGGGCTTATACCCTGCTCTGAAGGCCTCTCGCCTGGATCCCATCGAATCCCTACGCTACGAATAAAAGTCCTATCGAAAAATGTATTTTTTGAATAGGGGGAAGAAAGGTTCCACTCGTCCATTAGATAGCGGGGCCATTTTCAACCCAGTGCTTACGAATCGTTCGAGCAAACAAAATGCTTTCCGCATTGTTTTGTAGAAAGAAAACGATTCAAAGGAGATGGTTCTACACGTTCAAAGTTCAGTTCAAGTCAAATATTGTTCAGTTCGGTCAACAAAATCAACTGGTCCAAAACTATCCTAACTAATTTGACAGTTTAAGAGATTGATGTTGATGTAGAGCCACTTGATTCATAAACAATTCTATTCATTCTAATTTAATCTATTTAACTCGAAAAAAGTTTTAGATCAAAGTGCAAGACTCTTTCATTTTTGCCCCTCAATTCTAAGACCGATTTCAAAAAAGTCTAAAAATCAATTCTAATCATGCCACAATTCAAAACAATGCTCCTGTTGTTTTGCATTATATTGCTATTGCCACAACTCACCTACAGCCAGGAAAAAGTAACGGTCAATGGTTATATCAAAGATGCCAAAAACGGAGAAACACTTATTGGAGCAACCATTTATGCTCGAGAATTGGATAAAGGAACAACCAGCAATGTTTACGGCTTTTATTCCCTCTCTTTACCTCCCGGAAGTTACACCTTTCTCGTCAATTATCTGGGCTTTGAACAATCGAGTATCGAGGCCAATCTGGCTACCAATCAAACCCTCGATATCGAGCTTTCCGAAGAGACACAAGCTTTAGAAGAAGTTGTGGTCGTCGGTGAAAAAGAAAATGAAAACCTCAAGACGACGGAAATGAGTGTTGAAAAACTCAACATCCAAACCATTCAGAAAATGCCTGCACTACTCGGTGAAGTAGATGTAGTGAGGAGTATACAACTACTTCCCGGTGTGACCACCGTCGGGGAAGGGGCCTCTGGGTTTAATGTTCGTGGAGGGAGTATCGATCAAAATCTGGTGCTCATTGATGAAGCTCCAGTCTACAATTCGTCTCACTTATTCGGATTTTTCTCTGTTTTTAACCCCGATGCGGTCAAAGATGTAAAATTGTATAAAGGAGGAATTCCCGCCCGTTACGGGGGGCGCTTATCGTCTATTCTGGACGTGCGGATGAAGGAGGGAAACAATAAGAAATTCAATATCAATGGCGGTATCGGTTCGATCTTTAGCCGCCTCTCCGTAGAAGGTCCGATCATTAAAGACAAAGCTTCATTCATCATTGCGGGCCGACGATCTTACATTGACATCTTGTCCCGACCTTTTTTATCGGAAGATCAACAAGGGACCGCACTCAATTTCTATGACCTTACCTTGAAAACCAATTACAAAGTCAATGAACGCAATCGGATCTTTCTTTCCGGGTACTTGGGTCGTGACAATTTCCGCTTTGGAGATGCTGCCGGATTTAACTGGGGAAATGCAACCGCTACCCTTCGTTGGAACCACTTGTACAGTGACAAATTGTTTTCTAACCTCACCCTCTATTACAGCAATTACGACTACGAACTCAACTTTGGAGATGAAGACGATAATAAATTTGATTGGGACGCCAATATTGTCAATTTCAGTGTAAAGCCAGAATTTTCGTACTACCTCAACCCCGATAACTTACTCACATTTGGAGGCCAGGCCATCGTTTATACCTTCGATCCCGGTAATGCCGTCGGAGTCAGTGAAGGAGAAGCAGCCGACATTAGCTTACCTCCTAAGTATGGCATCGAAAGTGGCTTGTTTATAGAAAATGAACAAAAGCTAAACTCTAGCTTATCCCTCAACTACGGTCTACGTTTTTCCCATTTCAACTACACTGGGAAAGGAACGGCCTTTGAGTTTGAAGACCGAGAAGATGGCTTACGCAGAGAGACAACTGGTTCGAGCAATTTCGATCAGTGGGAAAGCATTCAGACTTATGCCAACTTTGAACCCCGTTTTTCCATCAATTATGAGGTCAATAGTACAACGTCGGTCAAGGCGAGTTATAATCGAACGGTCCAGTACATTCACCTCATATCCAACAGTACGGCTTCTACTCCAGTAGATGTCTGGACGCCAAGTACCAACAACATCCGACCTCAGAAAGCGCATCAAGTTGCCCTAGGTTTGAACAAAAACTTTAAAGACAATACCTACATTGTCACAACGGAAGTTTACTATAAAGATTACGATCAACTAGTGGATTATATCGAAGGAGCTCAGCTCTTTCTCAATCCTTTGTTAGAGGGAGAACTGCTCGAGGGAATCGGTCGAGCCTACGGTTGGGAGTTGCAAGTAGAAAAGAAGAAAGGACGCTTTACGGGTTGGTTGAGTTATACGCTTGCCCGGACCGAGCGTAAAGTTCCTGGCATCAACAATAACGACTGGTTTGCCGCTCGTTTTGATCAAACCCATAATCTCAGTGCTTCTGCTTTCTACGATTTCAGCGATCGTTTCAGCATTGCTGCCAATTTTGTGTTGAACACAGGAACCCCTGCCACCTTTCCAACGAGCCGAATCGAACAACAGGGTTTTGCCATTCCCTACAATTCGGAAAATTCCCGAAACAATGTTCGTATCCCAGCCTATCACCGACTCGATATCTCGGCGACGCTAAAGGGAAAGAAAAAACCAGGGAAGAGATTTCAGGGAGAATGGGTCTTTTCCATTTACAATCTTTACAATCGCCGAAATGCCTTCAGTATTTTCTTCCGTCAACAAGAAATTCGGCCCAAAATCGGTACTCCGATCACTACGGAAGCTGTTCGACTCTCTGTCGTAGGTAATTTTATTCCTTCTATTACGTACAATTTCAAATTCTAATCGATATGTCTATTTCTTTCAAACCCATCTATCTTTTCTTAGTTTGTTTTTTTACCTTCGGTGCTTGTCAAGATGTGATTGACATTGACTTAGATGAGGGCCAAACCCAGCTGGTCATTGATGCCTGGCTCAATGACAAACAAGAAGTACAAGTCGTCAAATTGCGACAAACCAGTCCTTACTTCGAAGCGGTCGCCTCACCCGCAGTCACGGGTGCTCAAGTCATCATTACCGACAGTGACGGCAATACCTATGAATTTTTGGATCCGAATAATGATGGCGATTATATTTGGGATCCGATCATTGGAGGTCGTTTTGGAACTGTTGGGCTAGATTATACCTTGAGTGTCCGCATTGGAGAAACAGAATACACCGCCAATTCCTCTATGAATCGCGTTCCTCCGGTAGATTCCATCACTTTTGAAGACCGAGAATCAGAATTGGGCTTGCCCGCCGGGATTTATGCGCAGTTTTTTGGTAGAGACTTTGAAGGGGTGGGCGATTGCTATTGGATCAAAACCTTCAAAAATGGATCATTCCTCAATAAGCCTCAGGAAATCAATATCGCTTACGATGCTGGATTTACCGCTGGTTCTGAGGTAGACGGCCTAATCTTTATCCCTCCCATTCGTGAACTGGCCAATCGAGTTGCGGATACTGGCGATGATGCCGTAGACAATATTGATGTTGCCCCCTGGGAATTGGGAGACTCAATCCACGTGGAATTCCATTCCATTACGGAAGAAGCCTTTTTCTACTGGGAAAGAGCGAGAATTCAATTGACTCTGGGAGATGCAGCCATTTTTGCCGAACCACCAGCTAATGTTCCGACCAATATTTCCAGTAGTAATCCCGACGAAAACCCACAAGGCTTCTTTAATGTAGCAGCCGTGTCAAGTTTCGGTCGAAAGGTAGAGTAAATTGTCTATCTTCGCCTTAGGGCTTACTAGTGTGATTCGTCCGAATGAATTTGCCATTTTTTCAAACGCCTACCGCAATTTGAATTTCGTAAATCATCCTGGTCGTAGGATGCTAAGTAGGGCAGATTTTTTTTGTAAGACGTTCTCCGGAAAATTTTGCAAAAAAATCTGCCCTACTCATTGAGCCCCTATTCACCAACTTGACCTTTTCGCTTGAACAGAGAATTTTTCATCAATATTACCTTTCTGATTGCAATCAATTTGCTCATCAAGCCTTTTTATATTTTTGGTATTGATCGAGTGGTGCAAAATTTAGTCGGAAAAGAGACTTACGGCCTGTATTTCGCCCTTTTCAACTTTACCTATCTCCTACAAATCATCAATGATTTCGGCATTCAAAACTACAACAACCGCAACATTGCCCAGCACAATCAATTGCTTGATAAGTATTTTCCCAATATCCTGGTCTTAAAATTTTTTCTGGGACTCGCTTATCTATTGGTGGTCATCACGGTAGCCTATGGTTTGGGCTATGAAGTGCAGTACTACCACCTCATCTGGATGATTGCCATCAATCAAATGCTGGTCTCCCTACTTTTTTATTTGCGCTCCAATATTTCCGGTTTGGCCATGTATCGAACCGATAGCATCATTTCAGCGCTAGACAAATTGTTGATGATTCTGATTTGTGGTTATCTACTATGGTGGAGCCCCTGGCGGGAAAACTTTCAGATTGAGTGGTTTATTTATGCACAAACGACTTCCTTGGCACTTAGCACTTTGGTTGCTTTTTTCATCGTTGGAAAAAGATTAAAGCGTTTTAAACTTCGCTTCAATCCCGTCTTTTTAAAACTCATTCTTAAAGAAAGCTATCCCTATGCACTCGTCATCTTTCTCATGACCCTTTACACCAGAATTGATGCCGTCATGATCGAACGCCTTCTGAGTGATGGAAAAGCAGAAGCGGGCATTTACGCCTCCGCCTTTCGCCTGTTGGATGCCGTCAATATGATTGGTTTTTTGTTTGCTGGCCTCTTGCTCCCCATGTTTTCTAAAATGCTCAAAAACAAAGAACCGCTCAACGCACTCTTGCGCTTTAGCCTGGGGCTCATCTGGACGGGAGCCATTGCCTTTTCCATTACCACTCATTTTTTCCGAAACGAAATCATGGCTTTACTTTACGATGAGGCGACGCTGTATTGGGGAAGCGTACTGGGCTATCTTATCATGACTTTTATTGCAGTTAGTGGCACCTACATTTATGGAACCTTGTTGACGGCGGGAGCGCGGTTAATGAAAATGAACCTCATTTTTGTGGTGGGTATTATTTTGAATATCGTACTCAACTATTGGCTCATCTTAGAATTGAAAGCAGTTGGAGCGGCTATCGCCACGGTCATCACCCAATTCTTCGTCTTGTTTGCTCAAATTCTATTGGCTTTAAAAATATTCGATCTGAAGTGGGATTTTCCACTCATCTTCAGAGTGCTGTTATTTGCGACGGGGGTTGGGCTACTTGCCTATTGGGCACATGATTTTTGGTCTTTTGACTGGAAGATCAGTTATGTCCTTTGTGGTTTGCTTTCCATTATTTTTTCTTTGATCTGTGGCTTGATCCAACCTAAAGTGATTGTCGAATTTTGGCTTGGAAAATCAGAGAAAGGATGAAAAACAAGGTCAATTTTTTCTACTTTTGCCCCAAATCTTTAAAGAATGGAGCATAAGGAAAGTCTCTTAGATGTCCTCAAAACCCTTTTTCGGTGGAAAAAAACCATTATTGGCATTTGTTTCCTGACGGGGGTTCTCAGTATTATTCTGTGTATGATGATGGACAATTACTATCAAACGGCAACAATTTTCTATGCTGCCAATCACGACCTTGCCCGCCCCGATCCACTGGGGACTACCGGAAAGGAAAAGAATTATTACGGAACGGGAGAAGATTTGGACCGGATCCTTACCATTGCAGAGTCCAACGAAGTGGCGGACTACCTGATCAATCGGTTCAATTTATACCAGCATTACGATATTGATTCTACTGCCGAGAAAGGGCCATTTTGGGTAAAAGCCATCTTGTCGAAAAATTATCTGGTCACCAAAACCAAGTACGAAGCGGTCGAACTGAGTGTCGAAGATACGGATCCCCGACTGGCCGCAGATATCGCCAATGCCGCCCGCGAACAAATCAACACCGTTGCCCAAAGAATGATCAAACAAAGTCAGAAACAACAAATTGATGCAGTCAAAAATAACATCAAGCAAAAAGTTGTCGACATCAATGTCCTCAAAGACAGCCTCAACCAATTGAGAGAGACCTATCGAATCTACAACCCCGCTACTCAAAGTCGCGATCTTCCTGAATTAAGGACCAAAAGAGAAGCCCGGCTGGCCAATGAGCAGGCCCGTTTGAAGAAACTGCTCGAATACCCACAGGTCAACCCAGATACCATCATGTTTATCAAAGCTCGCATTAGTGGCTTACAAAATGAAGTGCGTTTACTGGACGATCAGATCGATAAATTCAACGATGGTTTCTCTGATGTGGAATTGATTTATCGGATCCACCAATTACTCAAAGATCAGCTGGGGATTGACCAACAACGACTTCAACAATTGACCTCTGCTTACGAAAGCAATTTTACCGCCATCCATCTGATCGAAGTTGCAGGCGTCCCCATTGTCAAATCAAGACCCAAGCGTTCGATCCTAGTTGCCGGCTCCGTCTTTTTGGCCTTCCTCTTTAGTGCCTTTGGCGTCTTACTCTTTGATACCTACCGAGATGTAAACTGGCGAGAAATCATCAATGGCTAAATCCGGTACCATAACAGCAGATCATATTCAGAGGGCCTTGGTATATCTCTTGGGACTCCTCATTCCTGCCAGTGTATTTGCTAGTTGGTACTACGATATCTTATTGTTGGTGGGTTTGCCCGCTTTTTTTCTTTTGGTCTACTTGTGCATCGTTGACTTCAAAAAGGTTTTTTACCTGCTCTTGCTTTGTTTGCCCCTATCGATGGAAGTCAGTTTGCCCGGTGGTTTTGCAACGGATCTACCCACCGAACCTTTAATGGTAGGACTAATGCTCATTTACCTGGTTTATCTGGCGCGACATGCAAAAAATATGGACGCTTCTTTTTTAAAAAACCCATTGAGTGTTCTGGTACTACTGCATTTCTTTTGGCTGGTCAATTGTACCATTCATTCGGGGAATGTTTTCGTCTCTTTTAAATTCACTTTAGCCAAATTTTGGTACATCGTCGTCTTTTATTTCTTGGCGGGTAGTTTATTGAAAAAAGAAAAAGACATTCGCAGTTACTTATGGTGTGTATTTTATCCTTTGGTCTTTACCGTCATCGTCATTCTCATCCGACATGCAGCCAAAGGTTTTGCCTTCGATCAGATCAATAATGTAATGTTTCCCTTTTACCGCAATCATGTCAATTATGCCTCCTTATTGGGCCTCTTTGTCCCCTTTGTTTGGTATTTGCGAAAAGCCTATCCAACTTGGTCAGCGAAATGGTGGGGGCTGGTATTTGGGCTCCTAGTCTTAATCGCTGGAATTCAGTTTGCCTATACCCGAGCAGTATATCTGGCTCTGATTGTCGCAATTGGTACGCACTATATCATTCGTTTTCGTCTGATGAAATTGGCGCTCTCCATCAGCTTGGTAGGATTGGTGGCAATGATTCTATTTTTTGCGACCAACAATGCTTATCTTGAATATGCTCCTGAGTACGAAAAAACAGTTGCACACACGGAGTTCGATAACCTCGTGGCGGCCACCACTAAAGGACAAGACGTATCACTCATGGAGCGATTTTACCGTTGGATTGCTGGCGGCTACATGATTCAGGAACGGCCCTGGTTTGGTTTTGGCCCAGGGAATTTCTACAATTACTACCAATCCTACACGGTAAGCAGTTTCGAAACCTATGTGAGTGATAATCCAGAAAAATCGGGTGCACACAGTTACTACCTCATGACTGCGGTAGAACAGGGGATTCCTGGCATGCTGATTTTTCTCATGATCAATATTTATTTTCTACTTTTTGGTGAAAAGGTCTATCATCAATGTCGATCCAAATCTTTGCAGTATATGGTCATGGCCCTACTGCTATCGGTAGTAGTAATCAACACGCTGCTCCTCATCAACGACCTGATCGAGACCGATAAAATTGGTTCCTTCTTTTTCATTTCCCTCGCCCTACTGGTCAATATTCATCAGATCAATCAAAAGGAATTGGCAAGCACAGATCCGTAGTCGAGGGAATTTATCCATTGCTCAAGCAAGTCATTTAGGTCTATCTTTTTTGCTATATTTACTCATGGAGTAGCTCGCACGGCTATTTTTCATAGAAGAGAATCAAAACCCATCTGCTACGATGATCAAACGAGTCCTTGTTTTCACCCTTTTAGTTGGCTTCCTTGCCTGTAATAGCACCAAAAACATTGCGCAAAAACCAGTACAACCAAAGGTAAATCCATCTCCCATCAAACCCGTCACTGCATTTACCAAAAACATGGAAGCCTTTACTGGTTTTTTCAATTTTTGGTGGGATGCAAATGCCGGAAAAATTTGGCTGGAAATCGATCGATTCGATGAAGAATTTTTGTACGTCAATTCCCTACCCGCGGGGGTTGGTTCCAATGATATTGGCTTAGATCGTGGACAACTGGGAGGCGAACATGTGGTGAAATTCGTACGGAGCGGTCCAAAAGTTTTGTTGGTACAAATCAACACGGATTATCGAGCCATTTCTGATAATTTGGCAGAGCAAAAATCAGTGGAGCAGGCCTTTGCACAATCGGTCATTTGGGGCTTTAGGGTACAAGCAGAAGAGGGGAAAAAAATCATTGTGGATGCCAGTAAGTTCCTGATGCGAGATGCACATGGTGTGGTCAAACGGTTGCGAGACAATCAACAGGGCAACTACAAACTCGATCTTTCGCGATCCGCCTTTTTCATGGAACGAACGCGCAATTTTCCTAAAAATACGGAGTTTGAAGCCACCCTTACGTTTACCGGTGAGCCCAAAGGGAAATACATCAAAGAGGTAGTGCCCAGCCCAGAAGCCGTTACCGTAAGAATGCATCACTCCTTGGTAGAATTGCCCGACGATAAGTATGAGATGCGAGTATTGGACCCTCGTTGTGGGTATTTTGGTATCGACTTTCTCGATTACGCCACTCCAATTGATCAACCTTTGAAAAAAAGGTACATCAACCGACATCGCTTGGAAAAGAAGGATCCCACTGCTCCGCTTAGCGAAGCCGTTGAGCCCATCGTTTATTATCTCGATCCCGGCGCTCCAGAACCAGTCCGCTCTGCACTATTAGATGGTGCTCGTTGGTGGAATCAGGCTTTTGAAGCAGCTGGATACAAGGATGCTTTTCAAGTAAAAATACTACCCGAGGGAGCAGATCCGATGGACGTCCGCTACAACCTCATCCAATGGGTACACCGTTCGACTCGGGGATGGTCTTATGGGAGTAGTGTCAGTGATCCAAGGACGGGAGAGATCATTAAAGGGCATGTCTCACTGGGCTCTTTACGGGTTCGCCAGGATTTCCTCATTGCCCAAGGATTGCTCAATCCCTACAAAAGTGGGCAGGCTGTATCTCCCCTGATGAAAGAGATGGCCTTGGCTCGACTCCGACAGCTGTCTGCTCATGAAGTTGGTCATACCCTGGGGTTGACCCATAATTTTGCGGCCAGCACCAACAATCGATCTTCGGTAATGGATTATCCCCATCCTTACATTCAACTCAAAGTTAACGGAGAACTGGATTTTTCACGAGCCTATGATGATAAAATTGGCGAATGGGACAAACGGACCATTTTGTACGGCTATCAGGATTTTCCGGAAGAAACAGATGAAGCCACTGCCCTTCGCCAGATCATTGAAGACAACATTAAAATGGGTTTGCGCTTTATCAGCGATCGCGATGCACGTCCAATGGGAGGAGCTCATCCTTATGCTCACCTATGGGACAATGGAGCTGATGCCGTAGAAGAACTCAATCGCATGCTGGCCGTTCGCCAACATGCGCTGGACAATTTTGGTGAACAAAACATTGCTATCCATCAACCTATGTCTACTCTGGAAGAAGTCTTAGTACCGCTTTACCTTTCTCATCGTTACCAAATTGAAGGGGTCGCCAAATTGATCGGTGGTGTCGATTACAACTATGCTTTACGTGGCGACGGCCAAAAAGTAGTCGAGATGGTCGATGCAGCCACCCAAAACAACGCCATTGAGGCCATCCTTAACACCCTATCTCCTGAAACGCTGGCTTTGCCCGAGCGGATACTGGCACTTATTCCTCCAAAACCTTTTAGCTATGATCGAGGGAGAGAGAGTTTTAAAACCAGAACTGGATTGACCTTCGACCCCATTAGTGCGGCAGAAAGTGCAGCCCAGGCTAGCATTCGATTTTTATTGCACCACGAAAGAGCCGCTCGATTGGTCGAACAAGAAGCAAGGGACAACAGAATGCCTGGCTTGGGCAAAGTAATTGACCTGTTAATTGCGCAGACCTGGACGCTTCCCAGTGGACAAAGCTATCAAGATGAAATTCAACGAATGACCGCAAAGCTAGTCCTGGAGCATTTATTACAACTTGCTGTCAATGATAAGGCAGCATCGCAGGTAAGAGCCATTGCCAGCATGAAAATAATGGAGTTGCAACAAAAGATTCCAGCCTTGATAAGTCCTCAAGATGAAAACCAAAAGGCACATGCTTACTACGCACTTATGCTGATCGCTCGTTACGAAAGTAATCCCAATCTAATCAAAGCTACTCTACCCGTAAAAATGCCAGATGGGTCTCCCATTGGGATGGGACATCGTTGTGGTTTTGACCATTAATCAGAATAGCAAAAACTGTTGGCCGAATTCTAA
>JBCCSR010000019.1:0-15948 GCA_039199865.1 Bacteroidota bacterium | reverse complement strand
CTTCTCTGCGGTTTTTTTCAAAAAAAAGGTGCTTTCCCGTCAGCTAATGGCATTGTTCATTACGTATGTGGGCATCTCCATTGCTTTTTGGGACAGTTTGGGTGATGATAGCCAAGTAGATGTGATTCGAGGGGGATTCTTAATCTTTGGAGCAGCCCTGAGTTTTGCCATCTACGTGGTGGGCAGTGGCGAACTTTTGAAAAGCGTCGGCACTCGGATTTACAATTCCTTGGCGATGTCTTCGGCGGCAATTGCTATTTTGCTGCATCATTTGGTGACCAATGCTTGGGCATTATCAGGCTTTCATCCGATGGTTTATTGCTACGCCCTACTCATTGCACTCATCGCTACGGTAATTCCTTCCTTTTTGGTAGCCGAAGGCATTCGTTTGATTGGAGCCAACAATAGTGGTTTAATTGGTAGCATTGGCCCCATTTCAACCATTGTTCTGGCCTACATCTTCTTGGGAGAACGATTGAGTCTCCTCCAATGGCTAGGCACCTTACTCGTCATTGGAGGAGTACTGATGATTGTTTTGTGGAAACAGACGCAGGCAACATCTACTAGCGATTGATGACAATTTTTTTGTAAATGACTTCTGCATCAGAACGCAATTGCATTAAATAGGTACCACTAGCCACTTGTTTTAAATCGAAGTTTTCATCGAGTTGGCCATTCGGGAACGGATACACTGCACGCTGTACTGTCTGTCCTAAAATATCCATGATGCTGATTTCGATCTGACCTCGAGCTTCTCCTTGCATGCTTAAAATAAATTGTCCATCATTGGGATTGGGAAACAATGCCAACCTTTCGATGAAACTCAGCTCTTGCGTACTGACAGATACAATATTCACCAATTGGCTACTGGTATCGATGCCGCATTCATTGCTGACAATTAGCAGTACTTCAAAAGTACCCGTGTTGGCGTAAGTATGACTTGGTGATATTACATTGCTGCTATTGTCATCTCCAAACTGCCATTCCACATTGCTTGTAGCCGTTGAGTTATTGAAGAAATTAACGGTCGTTGCGTCGATGCTGTAGAAAAAATTAGCCTGTGGTTCGGCTTGTACTTCAATGTAATCGGCTTGGCTAATGATATCGCTTCCTATGCTATTGCTTACTTCCAAGGTAGCAGCGTAGTTTCCCGCTTGTTCGTATACCACTACTGGATTTTGTTCGGTAGAATTCGCAGGATTTCCTCCGGGGAAAGTCCAATTCCAGCTGTTTGCATTGGCTGAAGAAGCATCATTGTACGCGACGGTCATCGGAGCACAACCACTCAAAATATCGGCACTAAATGCGGCACTAGGAGCCAGGGCAATGGTAATATTTTCTTGCCAAGTAGTGCTTCCACAATCATTGCTGACTGTTAAGGTGACGGTGTATATTCCTTCATCCGAATAGCTATGCGTTGGATTGAATGCTTGATTGCTGGTGCCATCGCCAAAGTTCCAGGTGAATTCGTCGGCGTCAGTAGAAGTATTGTTAAAGCTAACCGCTGTACCGTTTACACTAAAGGTGAAAGCCGCCGTTGGTGCACCCAGTACCGTAACGTAAGCCATTTCCTCGAAAGTACTGGCGCCAGCATCATTCAATGCTTCCAGGCTGACATTGTAGGTGCCCGGGGTTGGATAAAGTACACTGGGGTTTTGCTCAGCAGATAGGCTTGGATTTCCTCCATCAAATAACCAATTCCAAGTCGTCGTATTGTTGGAAGAGGCGTCTGAAAATTGGACGTTGAGAGGGGCACAACCACTGGTCACATCAGTAGTGAACCCTGCCGTTGGGGGCGTCAGAATAGTAACGCTTGCGCTTTGCGTTTGCATTCCACAAGTATTTGTGGTGTGCAATGTTACGGTGTAAGTCCCGTCTTCTGTGTAGGTATGGGCAGGGTTTTCAGTCGTACTGAAATTATTGTCGCCAAAATCCCAATTGTAGTTGATGACATTTTCTGAACTGTTACTGAAATTTACCGTGGCGCCATTAATAGAGAAATTGAACTCAGCCGTTGGTTCATCCTGGATGGTGATGTAGTTGTTTTCGATCATGGTATTGGTTCCACTTGCATTCGAAGCCATCAACACTACGCTGTAAGCTCCGGATGTTTCGTAAACAACCACTGGATTGGAGGCATTCGAAGTGCTTGGATTTCCACCGGGAAAAGACCAGGACAAAGATGCTGTGTTTTGTGAAGATTGATTGTTAAATTGAACCGTTAATGGCGTACAACCACTCAAGACATCTGCGGTAAAACCAGCCACTGGCTCGGCAGTAATGTTGACCAATTGACTGGTGCTTACCTCCCCACATTCATTGCTAGCCAGCAACACCACTTCATAGCTGCCCTGCTCACTGTATGGATGACTCGGGCTGGCCTCTGTACTATTGGTGCCATCGCCAAAATCCCAGCTGTATGCTGTTGCATTCGTCGATAAATTGCTAAAGTCTACGTTATTGTCCATGATCGAAGAAGAGAAATTAACTTCCGGAACATCATTGACAACAATCCAATCAGACTCAATGAGCGTATTCGTCCCCGCATCGTTGCTCACGACTAGGATGACGCTGTAGGTCCCCGCTGTCTCATAAGTGACGCTTGGGTTTTGTTGGGTCGAAGCACTTGGCGTTCCACCGGGGAAAGACCAAGCCCAGTTGGTCGTATTGATGGAGGCCTGGTTGGAAAAATCAACGGTAAAGGGGGCACATCCATTGGACATATTGACTTCAAAGCCCGCTGTGGGGGCCGTTAAAATACTGACCGTTTGGCTTGTACTGCTACTCCCGCATTCATTACTTACAGTCAGACTAATGGTATAGGTCCCATCATTGCTGTAGGTATGAGAAGGGTTGATCTCAGTACTGCTTGTCCCATCGCCAAAAGTCCAAGAATACGTATCTGCACCAGTAGATTGGTTGTCCAGACTTACCAAAGAAGAAGAAACGATGGGCTCAAAATCAGCCATTGGATTCCCTTCAATAACAATGTAATCGGTCTCGATAAAAGTGTTGGTGCCAGCAGTATTGGAGGCAACTAAAATAACGCTATAGACGCCCGGAGCATTATAGCTTACCGTGGGGTGTTGTTCGGTAGAGGCATCTGGAGTAGCGCCCGGGAAAGACCATGACCAATTGGTAGCATTACCACTAGATTGGTTGGTAAAAGTAATGGCTAAGTCACTGCACCCTTGGACTTGACTAGCGGTAAAACCTGCGGTAGGTGGAGTAATGATTCCTGCAGAAATGGTGACCTCATCGGTAAATTCAAAAGTACCGCAATCATTACTGGCCGTAAGGCTTACGGTGTATACTCCATCCGAACTATAGCTATGGTTTGGATTCTCTTCTGTACTAGTACCTCCATCACCAAAATTCCAAAGATAAGTGTTGGCATTGCTGCTGGTATTAAAAAAGAAGGCATCTAGATCCGAGACACTAAAGTCAAAATCTGTATCGGGAGTATCGTTGATCACAATAAAATTACTTTGAGTGATTTCGTTTTCTCCTGCACTATTGCTCACCTCCAAAGTAACGTCGTAAACACCGCCCTCGGTGTAAGTGATGAGTGGGTTTTGGACAAAAGAGATGGCTGGCGAACCACCCGGAAAAGACCAATGCCAAGCGGTCGTATTTTCCGAAGATTGATCCGTAAATTGAACCGTGATCGGAGCGCAACCATTGGTCACTTCTGCGGTGAAAGAAGGTGCCGGTGGACTGATTGGATTATTGTTGATCTCTCGGAAGAAAATGGGAGTAGCCGTAAGGCTGATGTTTTGTGAAGGAATCGTACTGATTTGTCCAGTTTGAGCATAATCCCAGTTGAGCCTTTCCAAGACATTGATGTTGAATGCCTGGGGAAAAGAATAGACGGCGCTGGCTTCTTCGGATCCATCAATCGAAGTCTCTGCCCAGATGACGTAAACAAATTGTCCGTTTTCTTGAACGAAAGCCCCTCCACCTACCCCTTCTGGCAGGTTCAAATCATTCGTTTTTCCTTCATCGAAGGTACTCTTGTACAACATATCCGAGGCCGTTTTATAGGCAACACCTTCATGGTTGATGACTTGATTATAAGGAGTGGTTCCTCCAATTTTTTTGTACATCCCCATCAGATCGAATTCGTGATTGGCATCGTTAAAACTCTCCGATTCAGCGATGCTAAAAATGTGGTATTGATAGATGTCATTCTTGATGCATTGGACGACGGCTTTGATCAGGAAATTCCGTTGAATTTCTTCTCCACCCGCTCCTTCAAATTGGGGACTAAAAGTAGCACGGGGAAGATTGGCTTCGGTGATGATCCAATGTTTTTTGGGATAAGTCACTCCATCATAACCGTAATTGTTCAATACCGCTTGGAAATTGGCCTGACGTCTGAGGATGCCTTCTGCCGCTGCATCAGAATGTCGGTAATAAATAAAATCAAAAATTTCATTGGACCATTCTCGTAAACTTCCATCGAGATGAGGGTAGGAGTGATAGCCCATTACATCGAAATAAGCGCCTCCTCCAAGTGGATATTCCTCGCTAACACTTCCATCGATGGGGTTGTCCGTGTTTCTAAGAATGGCATCCAAAAAACTGGGAAAACCAGTGCCCGCTACGGTTACAAAAGCATCTGGATCAAGGGTTTTGATGACTTCATAGCTGATGCGTAGTGTACGGACGTAATGATAAATGGGCGCTCTTAATTTGTAATCGCAAGGGTCTGGATTGTTTTCCCACCAATTGCCCGGTGCCCCTGGTGGTAACCATCCCCGCGCTCCCGTAAAGTCAAATCCTGGTTCGTTCCAGATTTCCCAAAAACGAACGTAATCTTTATACAAAGTAACGACCTTGTAAAGGTATAGGGCCAAATAATTATCATCATTGACCGGAGTTCCATTTTCCCCATCGTCCCAAATATCCGTATAGAGATTGGCGAACATTTCCGATTGGTATTCTGAACAATGATAGGTGGGATCTTGATGCCAAGGAGCAGGAAAACCAACAATATTGGTCAAATCCTTCAAATCGAGATTAAAATAATACTGGTAATTATCTACCCGAGAATCGTATCCCCAAGTTTCCAAGAAATCTTCCGTAAGCGAAGGTCGGATGGAACGAACCCCAACGCCATCAATTCCCAAAGCAGGATTGCCCGCGGCAATGTCAGCTAAATCGGTATCTTTCCAGGGGGGGAAATAACCAAAGTTGGAACCCGGTCGAAAATGTCCTTCGTAGGCTGGGACAATGTCATTGGCTGTTTGGCCATTTTGGGCATCAACGTGGATAAAGGCAGCCAATAATAGCACAAGAAGAATAGGATATATTTTCATGGTCTTTGTTTTAGCAAAGTAAGTTTGTTGGTTAAACAGCTTACCTCCGTAGAGGTAAAAGGGGCACTGGATTCAGTCAAATAGAGAAAGCACAGACAATTAAATGATCTAAGATTGCCTTAATGTGGCATTGGGACGGGGAATACATATTGCAGCGAAAAGAGATCTAGCCTTTCCTCGCCGCTACAAATATAGGTGAAAAAACAAAAAAAAGGAATTATTCAATGATCACCTTTTGATATAAAGTAAATTCTTCGATTTCAATAAATAAGAGATAAATACCTGGGCTTAGCTCTTGAAAATGGAAAAATTCCTGTAAATAACCCGTCTGAAAAGGATATTGGCGCTCGAAGTGGACCTGTCCTAAAATATTGATCATACCAACGTTGAGCTGTGCGGTGGCTGGACCACTGAGTTTTAAATGAAATTGGCCTCCATTTGGATTGGGGAAAAGCGTGAATTCCTCAATACTTTCTGGCCATTCCGTACGGGTAGTTGTGATGCCAATTGTTTGTTGTAGACTGTCGATCCCACAGTCATTTTCAACCATTAGTTCAATGGTATATTCTCCGGCAGTAGCGTAAGTGTGTTGGGGAGCAATTGCTGTACTACTATTCCCATCTCCAAAATCCCAATGGAAAGTATTGCCATAAATGGAAAGATTGGAGCAATAGACGTCCAAGCCATCAACTGTTGTCATAAAGTTAGCCTCCGGGAATTGTTGAATTTGTAGGAAATTTTCTTGGCTTAGAGTATCCTGTCCAAGCTCATTCCCGACGATTAAATCGACATCGTAAATGCCTGCTTGTTCGTATACGACGATTGGACTGGAATCGCTAGAGCTCGCTGGATTTCCACCGGGAAAAGACCAGCTCCAGTCCGTTGTATTTGCAGAAGATTGATTGATAAATTGTACTGTAGACGGAGCGCATTCGCTTTGCAGTGTAGCCATAAATCCGGCAGTCGGTAAACTGTTGAGTACGATGGTTTCACTGATGGTATCCGAACCACAGGTATTGAAAGCAATTAATTGTAAAAGGTAAGTTCCCCCCATTGCATAACTATGAGCAGGGGCAATTTCCGTACTACTATTGCCATCTCCAAAATTCCAGGAATAGTGTTCGGCATACATTGATTGATTGGACAATTGAGCATTGAGGCCATCAAACTGAATGGTGAAATCAGCTTCCGGAGGATTTTGGATGTGAATGAATTGATCTTGGACTAGAGTATCCTGTCCCAGTTCATTGCTCACCACCAATTCTACATCGTAAAACCCCGCTTGTTCGTATACGACGATTGGGTCTGGATCGCTAGAGTTGGCTGGATTTCCACCGGGGAAAGACCAGTTCCAAGCGGTCGTGGTCGAAGCGGATTGATTGACAAATTGGATCGTCGCTGGAGTACATTCATTTTGTGTTGTAGCCGAAAATCCAGCAGTGGGTAAACTACTCAAGCTAATGACTTCGTTGATGGTATCGGAGCCACATTCATTGAAGGCAATGAGTTGTAAAGTATAGCTGCCATCAGTGGCATAAACGTGAATGGGATCAGTTTCCGTACTGCTATTTCCATCTCCAAAGTCCCAGAAATAGGATTGTGCATCATCGCTTGAATTGAATAAAAAGGCATTTAAACCGGAAGTGCCAAAGGTGAAATCAGCCACCGGAGGCGCTCCAGTTATCTCGATAAAATTGGCTTTGAATTTACTATCACTGCCCGCATCATTACCCGCAATCAATTTGACAAAGAAACTACCGGGGCTCTCGTAAGTGATGACCGGGTTTTGTTCGCTAGAACTGCTGGGACTTCCTCCTTGAAACTCCCACCACCAGTTGTTGACATTTTCCGTTGAAGTATCATAAAATTGAACGGTCAAGGGAGCACAACCCATTGTTTGCGTTGCCGAAAAATCGGTGTGGGGCACCAGCTCATTTGGCCCAATGATGATGTCCTGAATTGACGTGTCCGAACCGCAGCCGTTGCTGGCAATCAAAACGATATCGTAATAAGAGTTGGTGGAATAATCATTGCTGGGGTTGGCCAGTGTACTCATATTGCCATCAGCTAAATCCCAAAAATAACTGGTCGCGTTTTCCGAAAGATTGACAAAGGTAGCCACCTGTCCAAGAATATTGACTTCAAAATTGGCTGCTGGCAATGCTTCACTGACGATGATGTAATCTTCTTTGACTAAAATGTCCGTTCCAGCGGCATTACTCACCGTCAGACTTACCGGATAAACACCAGGGTTTTCGTAAACCACGCTTGGGTTTTGTTCACTTGAAGTAGCCGGACTTCCTCCAATAAAGCTCCATTGCCACTGCTCAACGTTGGTCGTCGATTGATCTTCAAAAGTGATCGCTAAAGGAATGCAACCTTCCTCTTGATTGACTGCAAAATCAGCTGTTGGTGCAATTGAAACGCTATTGTTGAGGTCTGTCAAAAAGATGGGACGGGCATCCAATACAATGGTCGATTGTCCATCGATCATTTCGACTAGATTGGTTTGAGCAAAATTCCAATTTCTTCTTTCCAATTGATCAATATTCAAGGCCGTAGGAAAGGTGTAAAGTGCATTGGCTTCTTCCGAATTGTCCATATTCGTTGCCGCCCAAAGCGCATAAGTGTAGTGTCCATTGGGGTCTAAAAAAGCATGGCCCACCACGCCTTCCGGCAATTGCATGGCCTGGGTCTGCTGCACATCATAGCTGGAACCAAACAACAGATCAGAAGTCGTTTTATAGGCAATGCCCTCACTATTGACCACCTGATTGTAGGGGAAAATGCCAAACAAGCGTTGGTACAAGCCCATTAGCTGAAATTCGTTGACTGCATCATCCAAACCATGAGATTCAGACATATCATAGATGTGCATATTGAGGATTTCATTGCGAACCGCTTCGATGTAGGCTTTGATGATGTAGTTGATCTGTACCTCTTCACCACCGATGAAATCACCAAATGGTTTGCGGGGAACATTGATTTCGGTGATGATCCATTCCTTGGCAGGATAGGTGACATCATCGTAACCATAATCAGCAAGAACTGCTTGATACAAGGTCTTGGTTCGCTCAATGCCTCCCGCTGCGGCATCCGAATGGCGATTGTGCACAAAGCCTCCCAAGTCTTCATCCCAATAGCGAAGCGTTCCATCAAAATGAGGATAGGAATGAATGGTGACGACATCAAAGTAAGCTCCTCCCCCCAGTGGATATTCCGAAGAGACACTGCCATCTTCGGGATTATCCGTGTTGCGCAAGATGGCGTCCATAAAGCTGGGATAACCCACACTAGCCAGGGTCACATAATCATCGGGATGGATGTATTTAATGACTTCGTAGGCAATTCGAAGCGTTCGAATGTAGTGAAAGATGGGAGCGCGTAATTTATAATCGCAAGGATCGGGATTGTTGTCCCACCAACTGTTTTCTTCACCTGGAGGTAAAAAACCCGTTAGAAAGGTGAAATCGAATCCTGGTTCATTCCAGATTTCCCAAAACTTGATATTGTCGCCATAGAGGTGAACCATCCGATAGAGATAGAGGGCGAAATAATTCTCGTCATTGATCGGCGTCCCATTTTCTCCATTGTCCCAAATATCGGTGTAAAGGTTGGCAAACAACTCTGATTGATGCTCCGGACAGTAAAAAGTTGTGTCTCGATGGGCATCCGATGGAAAACCAACAATGACGGTATTGTCTTTGAGTTTCAGATCAATGTAATGTTGAAACTCATCAATGCGGATATCATATCCCCAGGTTTCTAGAAAGTGGTCGAAGAGGGCAGGACGAATGGTTTTTACTCCTACGCCTTCAACGCCTTTTTCCGGGTTGCCAGCGGCAATATCGGCCAACTGATCATCCTTCCAAGGAGGAAAATAACCGAGATTGACCCCTGGTAAAAAGGACCCTTCATAGTTTGGGATGAAGTCATTGGCAGTGTAGCTGGGAATCTCATGTCCCGAGCTAAGCACAACAACATCTGTATGTGCCTTGGTGGTGCAATCGTTGGCGGCAACCAATTTGACTAAATAAACCCCTTCTTCCTGATAAGTGTGTATGGGGTGGGTAGCCGTACTGGACGTTC
The DNA here is from genome assembly GCA_039199865.1 of Bacteroidota bacterium. GTDB lineage: Bacteria > Bacteroidota > Bacteroidia > Chitinophagales > Saprospiraceae > JALZUU01. Next base: position 6,538 of record JBCCSR010000019.1, on the reverse strand, counting down.
CATCTCCAAATTCCCAAACATATTGCTCGGCACCAGTACTGTGATTGCTGAATTGAGCTTCCATTCCAGACAACTGAAAGGAGAAATCGGCAACTGGTGGCGGATATTTCACTACAAGATTAAAAGAGGCGGTATCGCTCCCCAGATCATTTGTCACTACTAGGGTCGCTTGAAAAGTACCTGCTTCGTTAAAAGTTATTTGTGGTTCTGCTTCGGTTGAACTGGAGGGTTGTCCTCCCGGAAAAGTCCAATGCCAAGATGCGGTATGCTCAGAAAAATCAAAAAATTGAACCTGGAGTGGAGCGCATCCACTGGTTTCATCTAGAGCAAAATTAGCCACTGGGAGCTCGGTAGCTTGGCTGAGTACAGTAAAAGAAGTAAATAGAATAAACGATAACGAAAATAATGCTTTGATCATACGTCAATGATTTTCCCAAGTACGATTTTAGTTGAATACCTGAAGAAATATTACTCAGGTGATATCGGTTTTTGGAGGGACAGGCCGAAAATAGGGCTTTTGGCTTTGGAGGGACTGAACAATTGGTCCAATTACAGATGGCCTTTTGATTTTCAGTAAATGGCCCCTACAAAGTTAAATTTTTAAAAGAAAAAAGCGTTCCAAAGCGCAATGTCGATAGCTCGGAGGGAGCTGGTGGGGAAGAATTGATGAGAATTGAGCAGAAAAAGCCTTCAGGTTGAAGTAGAAAAAGCCCCGCTCTTAGCTCAAAAGCAAAGGATAAAAGCGGGGCATGAAGTGTAGTTTTCTACTCAGTTGAATGATTTATTCTTCTTCTTGTGCAGGAGGCAGTTGGGCCTCTTGATTGGCGGTTTTCCCGAGGTATTGCGGCAAATCCATACCGGCCATGTTGAACAAATCATTGAGTGGGGGAACTGATTTGTACAAGCCGGAAACAAACTTAGCCGTAGAGTTGCCATCTCCTTCTTTATTGCCCCCTTCCCAAACAGTCACTTTATCAATTTTGATGTTTTTGATGGCTTCTACTTGTGTTTTGACCAGATCTTCTAGTTTATCGGCAATCAACATCAATACGGCATCCTGTGAATTGCCGCCAGTAGCCTCTACGATTTTGTTGAATCCCTCTGCTTGCTGGCTGAGTATTTCGTAAATCCCTTTCCCTTCGGCGGCCTTCTTTAAGAAAATGGCATCCGCTTCCCCTTTGGCCAATCGTCGAATTTGTTCGGCTTCGGCTTCGGCTTCAATTTCCAGTTTACGTTTTGCGATTTCTGCATTTACGATTTCATCGGCCTCTCTGGTGGCCAATTCTCTGGCGGCACGAGCTTGCTCCGCTTCTTTTTCTGCCAGGTAAGCCTCTTCGAGGGCCTTTGCAGATTGTATTTTCTCAGCGGCGGTAGCTAATCGGAGGGCTTCTGCCTCTTTGACTTGCCTTTCCGCATTGGATTGGGCAATTTTGATGGCGGCATCATTCTCTCCATCGACAGCTTTGGCGTTGGCTTCCGCTTCTCCAACTTTGGCAATGGCGTCGGCATCAGAGACTTGGATCCGCTGGTCTTTTTTGGCCTTGGCCTCTCCAATCGATCCATCTCTATTTTTTTCGGCAACGCTCATCTTAGCATCGTTGATGGCTTTGGCTGCTGCTTCTTTCCCCAGTGCGGCAATGTATCCGGACTCATCCTGAATATCAGTGACGTTGACGTTGATTAGTGACAATCCAATTTTCCGTAATTCTGCTCCCACGTTGGTGGATACGTTGGAAAGGAATTTATCGCGGTCGGAGTTGATTTCTTCAATATCCATTGTGGCTACTACCAGACGGAGTTGTCCGAAAAGAATGTCTTTGGCAATATCTCTGATTTCGTCCGTCTCTTTTCCCAGTAAACGTTCGGCAGCATTGAGCATGATTCCCTCTTCATTGGAAATGCCCACGGTAAAACGAGAAGGAACATTGACCCGAATATTCTGCTTACTCAAAGCACCACGAAGGTCGACATCTATTGAAATCGGTGTAAGGTCAAGATATTCATAATCTTGTAAAACGGGCCAGACAAAGGATGCACCACCATCAACACATTTGGCGGAACCTTCTCCGGTTTTTCCATAGATGACCAGGATTTTATCAGAAGGACATCTCTTGTAGCGTGAAATGAAAAATAAGAGCATCAAAAAAAACAAGCCAATGAAGCCTGAGACGATGATTACAAAACTACCCATAAATGATTTGGTTTTTAATTTTAAATAGGGGACTACTGATCAATCATTCGTTGAAACGATGATCCATCCTTATTCCGTTTATACCTGATTGACCAATTCTATACTGGTCTGTTGACTTTCCATAAGTATAGAGATTGAACTTTATTCCTATGAAAGTAATAAAATATTCCTTAAACCGATTGAGTAGTCCTTTATGATCCCCCGTCTTAATTTGTCAGAGGGCATTGAATATTTTGGAAGGAAGACTTCCAGGGGCCCATTTTATTATTTTTGTCCTGACAACAATTCTTTGATTGGTTCAACCAATAAAAGATTATCGTCGAGTACTTCTATGACCCGAACGGATGCACCCGTTGGTAGGGCATCTCCTTCCGTCACTGCATCCATCTCTTTGACCGCTCCTTTTATTTTCATATGAATTTTTCCATAGCCACTCTTTGCCGAAGGAATCTTGAGATAAACTTCGCCCGTATTGTGTAGTGCTGATTTGGTTCTAAATGTACCCGATTCACTCATTTTAGAAAACAAATACATCATGTAGCCTACGATAAGCATGGCGATGAAGCCAGAAAGGGTGGCAAAGCCAATGGCTGCCCAGGTTCCTCCACCAGAGTTGAGCACTAGCACGCCAGTCCAGCCAAAGAAAGTAAAAAAAGCAATGATGCTGCGGACGGAGAAGAGGGTGAAATCAGTGTCTAGTTGAACGCCGTCGGAATCGACATCGGTTTCGAAATCAACATCGCCATCGAAGCCCACCAGGCTCAATACAAATTGGATGATAAAGAGCACACTGAAGATAATGGAAATGGCCCAAAAAACCTGCTGAGTATTGCTCAGACTTTCCCACCAGTCTCCTTGAATCACAAATAACAGCATGGCTCGATTGTTAGGGTGATGTACTTATGATTGATCTTTAAAATAACGGGAAATTAGTAAGAATTGATGGAAAGTATCGACAAATGGAGCTTCTTTATCGGCCAATGGAGGATTTAATGACACAAAAATGAATCCATCATCTTGCCATCAGCCCGGGGAAGACTTGTTTTGTTCCTATCAAGGGATGGGCCCTTAATTTTCTTTGGAGGGAAATGCTAAATGCCCATCAATTTCTTTTACCTTTGTAGCCACAAAAGCACCCATCTAGAATACGATTGCTGATTATATCAAATTAATAGACAACATGGCTGATGTTAAACTTTTTTCCGGAACGGGTTCGGAATACCTAGCTGAAAAAATTGCTGATTATTATGGCTATTCTCTAGGCAATAAAGAGCTGAAACGCTTTAGTGATGGTGAAATGCAACCCGTTATTCACGAGTCGGTTCGAGGAGACTATGTGTTCTTTATCCAATCCACTTTTTCACCTGCTGACAATCTAATGGAACTCTTACTGATGATTGATACCGCAAAACGGGCTTCTGCCGAATACATCATCGCAGTGATTCCCTATTTTGGTTACGCTCGACAAGATCGAAAAGACAAGCCTCGGGTGCCCATTTCCGCAAAATTGATTGCCAACCTGCTACAAGCTGCCGGGGCCAATCGCATCATGACCATAGACTTTCATTCCGATCAGTTGCAAGGTTTTTTCGATATTCCCGTAGATCACTTGAAGAGTGAGGCCATTTTTATCCCTTACCTAAAAAAACAAGACTTATCGAATGTCATTTTTGCCTCCCCAGATGTAGGAGGAGTCAAACGCGCTCGAACCTATGCCCAGTATTTCCAATGTAGTTTGGTGATTTGTGACAAATATCGAAAAATTGCCAATGAAGTAGCCAGTATGACCGTCATTGGTGATGTGGAAGGGAAAGACATCATTTTAGTAGATGATTTGGCGGATACCGCAGGTACACTCTGCAAAGCAGCGGATATTTTGATTGAAAAAGGGGCGCGAAGTGTCCGAGCACTTTGTACCCATCCAGTGCTTTCTGGCAATGCCTACGAAAATATTGAAAAGTCTAAAATTGATGAAATCATCGTTTGCGATACCATTCCTTTAAAGAAACAATCCGCAAAAATCAAAGTGGTATCTACGGCCAAGTTGTTTGCTCGTGCGATTCGCAATACCCACGAGCATCGATCGATTTCTGCCCTATTTGTAGATGGATAATGCTTACAGAAATCAGCCAGTGATTGGTATCTACAAGAATAAGTGATTTATCACTTTGCTTTTTTGACTTTTTTAAAAGAAAATCGCTATCTTTGCATGCATTTTTACAGAAAGTAGAATTCAATTCCAAAAATTATCATAATAATTAAGACATGGAATCAATAGCAATTAGTGGAAACGTTCGCACCGATTTGGGTAAAAAACACAACAAGGCTCTTCGTAGAAACGGAGATGTACCCTGTGTCATTTATGGTGGAGATGAAGTGGTTCATTTCAGTAGCCCCGAGAGAGATTTCAAATCATTGATTTATACTCCGGATTTCAAATTGGTAGATATCACCGTAGATGGAAAAAAATACGAATGTATCCTTAAAGATATCCAGTTTCATCCAGTAACTGACGAGATTTTACACATTGATTTTCTCCGATTGATTCCTGGTCGTAAAATCAAAGTAGAAATTCCAATCAAATTCAAAGGAGAAGCTCCGGGGGTAAAGGAAGGTGGAAAACTTATGCAGAAAGTTCGTCGGGTAATGATCAAAACGACTCCTGATAAGGTGGTTGATGAATTATTCGTCGATGTCTCTGAACTGAATCTAGGGCATTCTGTACGGGTACGAGACGTTCAGGTAGAAGAAGGTATGGAAATCATGAATGCACTGGGCATTCCCGTTGCTTCCGTCGAAACACCACGTGCCTTGCGAAGTGCTACTTCAGCGTCAGCTGAAGACGCTTTGGCTGGCGAAGGAGAAATCGAATAGTTTTTTGCTATTGTACTATTGCTACCAAGGAAGGGCGTAAGTGATCAACATTTACGCCCTTCTCTCGTTTTTTTAATTTGATACAAGTGCTTTTTAAAATTAAAAATATGAATACACTGCGGGCAAGCATCCTTCAAAGTACCATCCAATGGGAAGATAAAAAGGCCAATCTGGATAATTTTGCTCAGAAGATGGATTCCCTTGTGGGAAAAACGGAACTCATTATCTTACCCGAAATGTTTAGTACCGGTTTTAGTATGGCGGCAGAACGATTGGCAGAAGATATGGATGGTCCGACCATGCAGTGGCTTTCCCAGCAAGCTGTTCGCTCCAATGCAGTCATTACGGGCAGCTTTATCGCTCGAGAGGAAGATCGTTTTTACAATCGACTGGTCTGGATGCAGCCAGATGGCAGCTATCAGGTCTATGACAAAAGACATTTGTTTACGCTAGCGGGAGAGGAAAAAACCTATACTGCCGGGCAGAAAAAGCAAATGATTAAGTATCAAGGATGGAAAATCTGTCCCCAAATTTGCTACGATTTGCGTTTCCCCGTTTGGAGTAGAAATGTAGAGGACTATGACCTACTATTTTACGTAGCCAATTTTCCCGCTCGGCGAAGTGAAGCCTGGAAAGCGCTGCTACGCGCTCGCGCTATTGAGAATCAAGCCTACACCATTGGAGTAAATATGGTAGGATCAGATGGGAACGAAATCTATTATTCGGGAGACAGCTCTGTAATTGATTATGATGGAACGATCCTGTACCAAATTGCTCATCTCGAAGATACTTTTACGTTTACACTGGATCGTCAGAAACTGATGGACTTTAGGAGTAAATTACAATTTCTGCCCGACCGGGACCAGTTTGAAATCAAATGACAAGCGTTTGAATAGGTGAAAAACGCCTATCTCTTCCTTGGGGAAAGTGAATGAAAACATAAAATTAGCTCAAAAGCTAATATTAATCTCTACGGGGTCGTTTATAGTAAACCATGATTTGCGGTCAAAAAAAAACGGCCTGAATGGCATTTCAGACCGCTATCTCGTTGCTTTAGTAATTTATTAAAACCCTATTAACTAACCATTGGACAACGAGAACATTATTTTTAACATCTTTGAATTGTCGTCTTTATGATAAAGAACGTCTCAAAATCAATATTGTTGTTGTCCGGATTTGTCTTTTTTTTGTCCAGTTGTGGTGCTTTACGCAAAGCAGACGATCCCTATCGTTCATCTTCATCTACTGTTAAAAAAACTCCCTCCAGATCTAAGAAGGCCCCCACAAGGCTATCCGCGATTCGAAAAGAAGTCACTGATCAGGCCAAATTGTGTAAGGGATCGAGATACAAATATGGAGGCAAAAACCGGAGGGGATTTGACTGCTCTGGTTTTACCTCTTACGTGATGAACAAAGTAGATATAGACATTTCGGGGAGCTCAAGTAGTCAAGCCAGAATGGGAAAGAAAATTG
>JBCCSR010000018.1:0-16141 GCA_039199865.1 Bacteroidota bacterium | reverse complement strand
CCACGATTTGCCACCGGGCCAGCCGGCAACATTGGGCGGCCGAAATAAAATTTGTCCCAATGCTTTTTGGACAAACAGCATTCCCTTGGCTTGTGCAAACTGAACGTTTAGACTCCGCATCATGCCTACCAGGAGTTCGATGGGAGATTTGATTTTAACCCCGACGTTTTCCGGAGCATAAAACCAATCGCTGGAAAAAATTTGCTTCATCAGAGCGGTAATGTTGTAGTTGGACTGATAAAACTGGGCGGCCAAAGCAGAAACCCTCCGCTCGTCTACCTTTTCATTGACAAAATAGCGATAGACTTTGCGACTGATGAATTGGGCCGTTTCCCGACGTTCCAGTAGAATGTCGATGATATCCTCTCCACCAAAGTTGCCCGTTTTTCCCATAAACGTCTTGGAGCCATAATCGTGTTGCCGCCTTTTAAATTTGTATTCTCCGCGCAAATTGCTGGACCATCCGGTAAAAGCACGAGCAGCTGCTTTGATGTCTTGTTCCGTGTAATTGCCCCGGCCAATAGTAAATAATTCCATCAACTCTCTGGCAAAATTTTCGTTGGGCTTCCGTTTTTTATTTTGTTGATTGTTGAGAAAACGAATCATCGACACATCTTTGGCCATCGCCAATACCAGATCTTTGAAATTACCGAGCGCATGTTGCCGAATGGTTTGCAATTGCTGCCCTGCCAGGTGGGGCTGTCTGGTAATGCAGGCAAAATGACCATGCCAAAAAAGTGTCATTTTCTCCAGCAGTACCGGATGACTAGGGTTGGCCATTCGTTCGATCCATTCTTGATTGAGGCGAAGCACTGCTCGCCTGGCTTGCTTGCGCTTTTCTTTCTTACTCGATTCATTCATCGCCGCCATTTCTCGACTAATCAGACTAGTAGATGTAGGGAGTTCTCTTGCGTTTTGAGCTGCCGTAAACAACTGATGGATAATGGTGGATAAAGACTGATTTTCCTGTGCTTTCCATTCTGCGGGACTTTGGCCAAAACCTGCCCGCCAATAGAGATGCTGAACTTTTTGCTGATGCGTCATTGAACTAACGATAAATGATGAATCCTAAATAATGGGCTATACGTTGCTTTTGACTTGCGTTTTACCCAGATGTTTAAAAGCTCAAAAAAGATTAACATTTTACTAAGGAATCTAAAAGTTAGAGAACCTGCTCAAAAGTGCCTCTTAGTACCCGATAGCCTCCAGCATTATTCTCTGCTTGTGGCACAGTTTTGTAGGGAATAAGTAAAGTTAGAGCGCGGGCAGGGGATTGTATTTTTTGCCTTGACAAAGGTCACCTTAAACCTCAATCCGTTGGGAAAACAACATTTCTTGTTGGTCGTTGTTGTTTTCTCGAATCAACTGATCACCGGATTTGTCAAAGAAGCTTTTATTTTTACAGGAAAAAAGAAATGATGCGTATTCTAAGTTTTTTACTATTTGCCGTGGTATTTGCCGCTAGTTGTCAGCCTTCCCAGTCGGGATCTGAGGGGACTCAGAAAGAAGAGGAAAAAATCGACCGAGAGCGTTTACTAGCAGATATCACTGCCATAGAAAATGAATTCAAGCAAGCGACTACTCAAGAGGTAGATACGGCAAAGGCAGGAAAGTTGATCGACAAGACCATCAAATTTGCCCAAAGTTTCCCCGTAGATTCGATGACTCCGGAACTCATTTTTCGAACTGCACAAGTGGCTCGGGCCATCAAAAAATACGGTAGAGCCATTCAGATGTTCGGAAAAGTACACCGAGAGTTTCCCAAAAATGAACGGGCTCCCACGGCGCTTTTTCTGCAAGCCTTCGTCTTTGAAAACGAGTTGGGAGATAAAGATCAAGCCAAAAAATATTACAATCATTTTTTGAGCAAATACCCCGACAATCAAATGGCACCACAGGTGGAACAAATATTGAAAGTAATTGATAAGTCACCAGAAGAACTGGTGAAAGAATTCAAAGCAAAAAATAACAAATAGGAGATCCGAGCGGGAAAAAGGCCGTACTAAATCCTCCTTTCTATGGTTTGTGTTACAGAATTGTTAAAACGGATCAAAAGTTCATCGCTTGTCAGCAGTACAACGTTTAAATCCGTGCAGTGCTAGGTAATTCTTTTTATCTTCGGTTCAAATCCAAGTAAGATCAAAGGTTCCCCAACCATCATTTAACTATTGCTGTATTAACAAAAAACAATTATGAGTCGCATATTTATTCTCTTTTTGGGTCTACTCAGTTCGCTACAAATCCAAGCGCAAGGCATCGAGTTTTATCACGGCAACTGGGAACAAGCGCTGGAAAAAGCCAAAGCCCAAGACAAAATCATCTTTGTTGATGCCTACACCACTTGGTGTGGTCCCTGTAAGCGCATGGCCAAACAAGTTTTTACTGATGCTGCCGTAGGAGCGTTCTACAACAAAAATTTCATCAATATGAAAATCGATATGGAAAAAGAACCCGGGATCGCTTTTCAACGAAAATATCCAGTTGCGGCCTATCCTACCCTCTACTTCATCGATGGCGATGGCCAAGTTGTCCACAAAACCAAAGGAGGCCGACAAATTGGTGCCTTTATCGAATTGGGTAAAACGGCAATTGGCAAAAACGACAAAAGTGGTGATTATGCCGAAGCCTACGAAAAGGGCGACCGCAGTCCTGAACTCGTATACAATTATGTCAAAGCACTCAATAAAGCGGGAAAGCCTAGCCTAAAAATTTCAAACGATTATTTGAGCAGCCAAAAAGATTTACAGACCGAACAAAACCTGCGTTTTATCTTGGAAGCAGCAGTGGAGGCCGATTCTCGCATTTTTGGCTTTCTCACCAAATACCGATCACAGATTGCGGCCGTCAGCTCTGAAGAAGCAGTACTCAGCAAAATTCAGAGTGCTTGTACGCGAACGGTAGACAAGGCCATCGAATACCAGATGGTGGAGTTGTTGGAGGAAGCCAAAGAAAAAATGAAAAAACACCATCCCGAGCAAGCACTGCCCTTCGCAGTGGTTCACGACATGCGTTTTTACAAGGCTACCAAAGACTCAAAAAATTATTTGAAAGCCTGCAATACTTTCGTCAAAAAAGAAGCGAAAGACGATCCGAAGATGTTGCATACCCTGGCCAATGAAATTTCCCGGAATTTTCCGGAGGACAATAAAGCCATGAAGCAAGCAGAAAAGTACGCCAAACAGGCTACTCAACAACAAGAGGATTTTGCCTTCTATTATACTTATGCCTCCATTCTTTACCAAAATGGAAAGAAAAAAAATGCCTTGACCTCCGCACAAAAGTCATTAGACCTGGCCAAGGGAGAAGCGGGAAAAGAAAATGCCGCCAAACTCTTGATCTCCAAAATTTCAGGTTCCTAGCAGACGATCCAATTCAATGTCAAAAATGAAATGTATTATGCGTCACTTCATCAATTTTCTTTTGCTTCTCGCGCTTGCCATCAACGCCAATGCCCAGGGCAATGCGATCGACTTCGAAACTGGCTCCTGGACCACTATTTTGGCGAAAGCCAAGACCGAAAATAAATTGATCTTTATCGACGCTTACACCAGTTGGTGTGCTCCTTGTAAAAAAATGGCCAAGGAAGTTTTTCCACAAACGGAAGTCGCTGACTTTTACAATAGAATGTTTGTCAACGTCAAAATGGATATGGAAAATGGAGAAGGCGTCAATCTGGCGCGTACCTACAACGTCAATGTCTATCCCACCCTACTGTTTATCAATGGGGAAGGCAATTTGGTGCATCGCTCTGCTGGCTATCACAATGTCGAACAGTTCTTGGCTTTGGGAACGGAAGCCTTGGACCCCAGCATGCAAATCGGTGTGCTCAAAGATCGATTTGAAAAGGGAGAGCGCGATCCCGATTTTTTGAAGACCTATACGATGGCCGCCTTCCAAAGCCACGACGGAAGCCATGTCCCCGTTGCCGAAGCCTATCTGGCCACCCAAGAAGATTGGAGTACCGAAGAGAATCGAAAATTTTTATTCAATTTTATTGGTAGTACCAATACCAAGATGTTTGACTATTTAGTGGACCATCAAGATGCATTTTCAGAAATGTATGGACAAAGAGCAGTGAGCAGTAAAATACAGGAGCTGATTTACGGAGCCATCCAGGATAGTGCAGGAGAATCGAGCTTAGAACAAATTGATCGCTTGTTTGCCAGGGCCTATCCCGAAAAAGCAGCAGAACTGTCTTCCCGCTTTCGAATGAGTTTTTATCGACAAGCTGGTGATCGAGAAAACTATGCGCTAGCCGCAATCACTCATTTTAAGCAGTACCCGAGCAATGATCACGAAGAGCTCAACGAAACGGCTTGGACCTTTTTTAGAATTACAAAAGATAAAAAACAACTAAAACAAGCAGTCAAATGGGCCAAAAAATCCATCAAACTCGATAACAACTATTACAATAATGATACTTTGGCTTCCCTCTATTACGCGCTAGGGAAAAAACGCAAGGCCAAGAAGAGTGCCCAAAAGGCGATTGCACTAGCTAAGGCCAGCCAGATCGACTATGCACCAACGGAAGAGACTTTAAATAAGCTTGAAAATATGGGGAAGAAAAAGAAAAAATAAACTTATTGTGGAGCGTGTAAAGATTAAACTCGAATTACTAACATTAAATAAAAAAATATTTGAGCGTCGCAAAAATTACTCCTTCCTGACGGATAAAATCCATCAACTTGTTGTAGAAATGAACCCACAACGTTATGATCTACAACATTTTAAAATTAATTTTTGGCTGGGCCATTCGGCTTTATTTTCGCCAAATTTACGTCCATTTTCCCACTAACTGGGATCCTCAACAACCTACTGTTTTTGTTTCCAACCACCGCAATGCATTGATAGATGCCATTTTGATTGGTTCGATGATTGATCGGCCCATCCACTTTATGTCGAGGGGTGAATCTTTTCTTCATCCATTCAAAAGATGGCTATACGACCAGTTTAACATGCATCCCATTTACCGGATGGCCCATACGCCCGAGCTTTGCAACCGCAACCTCGAACAGCTTTCTTTGTTTCAACAAATCTTGCGCAAACATCCGCTTTTAATTTTTCCGGAAGGCTTGAGCCACTGCGCTCCACGTTTACGGCCCATCCAATCCGGGGCTGCCCGCGTTATCTTAGGAGCAGAAGCCAGTGCTGACTACCAACTGGGCATTCAGGTCGTTCCCGTTGGATTAAATTACAGTGATGCGCATACTTTTCGATCCGAGGTTTTCATCAATTTTGGTGCTCCTATCGATTTGAGAGACCATTTGAATCTACATCAAACCAAAGCCCGGGTGGCCATTCGGCAATTGAGCCAAGCCATTGGTCGAGCCATCGATCAACAGTGCTTGACTATTGAAGATCAGCAAGTCGAACCACTCGTCCGGCAATGTGAGGCTTTGTACAACAAAACCTTGATTCGGCAATACCATATTTGTCCTTGGGAAAGTAGGCAGGTCTTTTTGGTAAAAAAGGAAGTCATCCGAGCACTTCATTACTATCAAAAAAAGTATCCAGCTCAAGTCAGAAAGCTCAATCAAAACGCTCAGTGCTATTTGCAAAACTTGCAGCGACACCAGATTAGCGATCAACTGTTGGAGCAAATCTGGCAAGGTCAATTTCCACAGCAAAGGCATTTGACTCGACTTGTCCATTTTCTCGGTCGCCCTTTATATTGGTTTGGCTACTGGCATCATTTTCCCGCCATTCAAACCGCTCGTTTTTTTGCCCATCAAAAGGGTTTGCGTTCCGATTTTAGAGGTTCCGTCCTGTTGTCCGTAAGTGTATTGATGATTTTGATCACTTATCCCCTATTGGGCGCTCTTTTTTACTATCTCAGCCATTCCATTTTAGCGACTTTATTTTATCTACGGGCGATGATGTTGAGTGGTTATTTTGCCATTCACTACGCAGAAAGCAAGGTCGTTTTACAACAACAATGGACCTTGGAAAAACTCAAGCAAAAACAATCGGATACCATTCGACGCTTGCTCAAACAACGTCAACAATTGCTTGAAAAGCTACACCTTGCACAGCGTTTGTATTTGCGTCAGTAAAATCATTCTTTTCTCGTTCAAAGATACAGCTCTGCCCCGTCGGGGCAGAGCTGACTATTAAAGCAAATTACTTAACAACATCTTTATTTTCGAATGATCGTGAAAGTCTTTGAAGGAATGATGGCTCCCGCACATCATTTTTTACCATTTATTGCAAGCCATGGAAAAAAGTAATCCCCAAAGTGTTCAAAAAACGATACTCCTCTTGGGTTGAATGCTTTTTTGGTGCTCCGTGAGAAGAAAAAAATGGGCAATTATCGATTATGTGACAAGAAATAAGAGGGTCAAAAAGGAATTGAAAGCCCGTTTTATCTGCCTCTCGGCCCTAATTCTTGTGTATTGTTCTTCCAATCATCATTTGTGGTACACTTTATGAGAGGTTAATTCCAATGAATATGTTGCAATTAAAGTTTTTATTTTTCCCCCAAACAAGACTGCGATTAGAAAAATACTTTAGCAAAATCCCCTAGCCCATTACTAAACACTCTCGAAAACATTACATTATCAAAACACGCGCTAACATATGGGAATGGATTTCCCAGCAAGGTACCAAGGGAAAGTCTGATCGTGAAAATTCGATCACTCGCTTGCTCAACCAAATGGCTTTTATTACCGCCTGTACAGCTTTTGCGTCAACGATTTTAGCCTTTTTGTCCCAAGAAGTCTCTGTTGTCTATTTGGCCATCGGTATTGTGGTCACCGCTATTTATTTTGGCATCATCATCATCAACAGTTTGGAACGCCCTTCTTGGTCTCGATTTTATTTGTCTGCCATTGTCCCCATCTGGTTCAATATCGCCGTCTTAATCGGTGGAGGTGGTTTTGCCGAGAGTATTGCCGTGGCCGCATCCTTGGCCATTACCCATGTCGTTTATAGCCACAATCAGCGGCTAAAGACCCAAATCATGATCGTGACCATTGTAACTCATGTATTGGCATTGTGTTATGTTGGCTTTTTCACGCCATTTCGAGGTTTTGTAAACCACGCTTTTGATGAAATTGTGGTCTTCCTCATCTCACTTGGTTGGATTTCGGTCCTACTCAAAATGCATGAACATGAGAAGGATCAATTGATTGGTCATTTGCAAGATAAAAATCAACAGCTCAAGGAAACGACGGAACAACTCGAACGTTTCACTTACATCGCCTCCCATGATTTAAAGTCCCCTCTAAGAACAATAGTAGGATTTCTGAGTTTGATGGAAATGGATATTGAAAAAGCCAATTATTCCAATCTCAAAGAACATATGAAATTTGCCAAGTCAGGTGCAAAACAAATGAATTATCTCATCCAGGATATCCTGGAATTGTCTACACTAGACAGCAGTAATAAAAAAGAAAAAAATTGGATAGACCTTAATGAGGTCATCCTCAAAGTTATTAATAATTTGAAGGAAGATATTGAGAAGAAAAATGCCCAGATCTTGTTAAAAAAACTACCTGCCTATTATTGCAATGAGGTGGAATTTTTGCTCTTGTTTCAAAATCTCATCCAAAACGGCATCAAATACAATAAGAGTGACCGGGTCACCATCGATATCTGGACTACCCAAAAGGGAGATCGACAATTCATTCATTTCAAGGACAATGGCATCGGCATCTCAGAAGAATATCACCATAGCATCTTTGAATTTTTCAAAAGATTGCATACCAATAAGGAATACCAAGGAACGGGGATTGGATTGGGCTTGTGTAAAAAAATTGTCTTGAAATATGGTGGCCAAATTCATGTCGCCTCTAGCTTGGGAGCGGGTACAACTTTTAACTTAGAGTTGCCTATGCCAGGGCAGCCAATACAAAACGCAAGAGCAAGAACTGACGAACTTTGTTCTGTCTAGTGATCAATTAGAGGTCAATTTCCAAAAATACCGGACAATGATCAGAGTGCTTGGCAGTTGTTAGTTGATGCGCCTCGATGATCTTCTTTTTCATATTATTACTCACCGACTGATAGTCAATGCGCCATCCCTTGTTATTGGCTCGGGCATTGGCTCGATAGCTCCACCAACTGTATTCTGTTTTTTCCGGATGAACGTGTCGAAAAGCATCAGTAAAGCCGCTTTCAAACCATTTGCTCATCCAGTCACGTTCATCGGGAAGAAAGCCGGAGCTATTTTTATTGCTCTTTGGATTGTGAATGTCATTTTCAGTATGCGCAATATTGTAGTCACCAACGATAATTAATCGGGGACGTTCCTTTTTGAGCTCCTCAATCCAGTTGTGAAAATCCGCTAAAAATTCGTATTTGAAATCTTGGCGAAGATCACCGCTTGTCCCGGAAGGAAAGTAGCAATTGAGTAAAGTCCATTTCCCGAAATCGGTACGAAGGATTCGCCCTTCCTGATCGTACTTTTCAATTCCACATCCAGCGATTACCTGGCTAGGGGCCACTTTGCTAAAAGTCGCTACGCTACTGTAGCCCTTTTTTTCTGCCGAATGCCAATGGTGATGATAGCCCAAAGCCTCAATCTCTTCAACGGGCACCTGATCCCGATGTGCCTTCGTTTCTTGCAGACACAAAATATCAAAATCATGGTCTTTCATCCAGTCTAAAAAGCCTTTTTTAATCGCTGCTCGAATGCCATTGACATTATAGGATACAATTCTCAAAGCCATAGTATACTTATTCGTTTTTATGATCTACAAATCGGAGCAAAAATAGAGTGGAAACAGCGGAATCCCAATTTTTCTATCCCTTTTGTTTGGATCAGTGCTGGATATTATTTCCCTTTGGTAAAGCTCAAAAAATAAAGTGCAACAAAATCGGTAAGTTATTTTAAGTAGTCCTTAATCCCATTTTTTTTTGTAAATTCCAGTTCATTTTCACAGACACCTAAAACTCCCTTCTTATGCTCAACCTTTCTACGCTTCTCGAAGATAGTGCCCGTCGATATGCTGACAAAGCAGCTTTCACTTTCATGGATACTACTCTAAATTTTGCTCAGATCAATGCGGCGGCCAATCAGGTAGCCAATGGATTGAAAAGCAATGGCATTGGGAAAGGCGATAAAGTTGCGATCAGTTGTTTTAACCTTCCTTACTTTCCCATCATTTATTTTGGTATTTTAAAAGCTGGTGCCACAGTTGTCCCATTGAGTGTCTTGCTGAAAAAAGAAGAAATTGCTTATCATTTGTCTGACAGCGATGCAAAGGCCTACTTTTGTTTTGTGGGTACCGACCAATTGCCAATGGGCCAAATGGGTTATGCTGGATTTCAAGAAGTAGAAGCCTGTGAGCATTTCTTTATGATTATGCCCCAACCGACCCAAGCTGCTCCAATGGAAGGTGTGGCAACATTAGGTAGTTTGATGGCCAACCAACCTGCTACTTTTGAAACCGTAGCAACACAGGCCGAAGATACTGCTGTAATTATTTATACTTCCGGAACCACCGGTAGACCCAAAGGAGCGGAACTCACTCACTCTAATCTTACCCTCAACACCATTCTGTCTTCAGATCTCGTACAAACCAGCAGTGAAGATGTCCAACTGATTGTTTTACCACTGTTCCACATCTTTGCCATGGTGGTCTTAATGAATGCGGGAATTTACCGCGGCGCGAGTAGCATTTTGTTGCCCCGCTTTGATGCGGAAGCCGTATTTGGTCTGATGCAAAAACACAATGTCACCCTCTTTGCCGGAGTCCCTACCATGTACTGGGGCTTGGTCAACTACAAAGAAGATAAATTCGATTACGATAAAATTTCGAAAACCTTACGCATTTGTGCTTCGGGAGGCGCCTCTCTTCCCGTTCAGGTCCTACACGATTTTGAAGCGCGATTTAAGGTCCCCATCATTGAAGGATATGGCATGTCAGAAGGCTCGCCAGTCGTTACCTTCAATCAAGTCAAGTTTGGGCGAAAGCCCGGTTCGATTGGTACGCCAGTTTGGGGAGTGGAGGTAAAAATTGTCGATGAAAATGATCAGGAAGTACCCGTTGGTGAAAAAGGGGAACTGCTCTATCGAGGACATAACGTAATGAAGGGCTATTACAAACGTCCAGAAGCAAATGCCGTAACGTTACGAGGAGGTTGGCTACACTCTGGAGATGTGGCTCGAAAAGATGAAGATGGTTTTTACTACATAGTGGACCGAACCAAAGATATGGTCATCCGGGGAGGCTTAAACGTTTATCCAAGGGAGGTAGAGGAAGTCATGATTCAACACGAGGCCGTCTCACTGGTTGCAGTCATTGGCGTACCAGAAGAGCAAATGGGAGAAGAGATCAAGGCCTGCGTTGTTTTACAAGATGGAGCGACCATCAGTGAACCAGAGCTGATCGAATGGACCAAAGCTCGCATCGCCGCCTATAAGTATCCACGCATCATTGAATTTATGGATGCTCTCCCCATGAGTGCGACGGGTAAAATTTTGAAAAAGGAATTGAGAAAAGGGACAGAGGCCTAATCAGGCCTACCTTTGATAGATCAGTTCTCCTTGTAAATAAGTTTCCAGTACCTTTGTTTGCCCGATCTGGTTGACGGGAATTTCAAAGAGATTGCGATCTAGTACGATAAAGTCGGCAGCTTTTCCTACTTCAAGACTGCCCACTTTATTCTCGTGTCTCATCGTGTAAGCCGCATTAATGGTATAAGCCTTAATGGCCTCCGACAAGGACAAGGCTTGCGGAGCTCTGGTGACTGCATTCTGCAAGCCCACAAAGGGATTCAACTCACTAACATCCCAATCGCTACTCAAAGTAATCCTAGCATTCGCGTCGAATAGACTTTTCAGTGGGATAATGTTTTGATTGAGTGTCGATCCAATCAGATAGTCGTTATCATGCCAATGAGCTGGCTGAGTAAAATCTCCCGCCACTTGCGCATCTGCCGTAACGTTTAGCTGAGCAAAGCGAGGGTAATCTTCGGGATCAACGTATTCTACGTGAGTTAGGCGATGTCTACCAGCAGAAGTCCCTGCTGCTTCGATAGCGTTGAGGGATTCGTGTACCCCTCGATTGCCAATAGCGTGGATGTGAAAGTCAAAACCCGTAGCTTCTAGTGCCTGGATGTAATTGCCGATTCGTTCCTGACTAAAATAGTTTAGACCATTATTGGTAGGCAATTCAAAATAGTCAATCCGGTAATCACCGTGCATTGCACAAG
Source organism: Bacteroidota bacterium (assembly GCA_039199865.1). Taxonomy (GTDB): domain Bacteria; phylum Bacteroidota; class Bacteroidia; order Chitinophagales; family Saprospiraceae; genus JALZUU01. The sequence continues at coordinate 4,984 of JBCCSR010000018.1, read as the reverse complement.
TCGTATTGTGGATGATCCCATCGCTGTAAAGTTTGATCTGATTAATTCGGAGTAAACTATTTTCATCGTTAGTATAAAGCGCTTTTAAAGCTGCAATTTGACTAATATCTTCTTCGGAAGGATATGCCCACAGGCCCAGAATGACTCTTGCGGTCAATCGGTTTTCATCGGCCAAGTGTTGCCAAGTGAGATGATGTTCTCGTTTCCAATAGGTTCGTGCATCACAGATCGAAGTAATTCCGTTTTTGGCCAATTCGGGGAGGGCGAATTCAACCAATCCATGGTAATCATTTGACGCTCGTTTGGCAGTTGGCGCCAAGGCCAAGTCCAAAAGTAAGTTTCCGGCATTATCGATCAACAACCCATTGGCCTGACCATCAGCTTCTCGCATAATAATGCCACCAGGAGGGTCTTCTGTTTGGTCATCTATCCCCATCAGTTCCAAGGCCTTTGAATTGCACCAAATGGAATGGGAAGTTTGTTCCATGATGGCTACGGGGCGGTTAGGAACTACATCATCGATGATAGATTTGGGCAATCGAGTGGCTTCAAGAGGCACATCAATCCAATGTCCCCACCCCAGCAGCCAACCATTGCCTGAATTTTGCTGAGCAGCTTTCGCAATGTCGCCAGCATACCGTTCGGGATCTTCTACTTGATCGTCTAGTATAAATTGAAAATTATCGGTAGCAGCCTCCAAAGGATGTAAATGAACATCGTGGATCCCCGGCATGACCATTGCTCCTTCCAAGTCAATCCTTTCCGCACTTTCCCCAGCACGACTCAAGGTCGTTTTCGAATCGCCCACCCATTGAATCATCCCTTCCTTGATCCACATGGCCTCTGCCCAAGTTTGCTTGGGATTAAGGGTATAAATCCGACCATTAAAGAATACGATTTCCTTACTTTGTTGGAAGGGGGGCATAGGATTTTCATTTTTACACACCAGGGAAGCACTCCATAAAAGGAGAGGGAGCAGAATGGCTTTTAACTGGGTTGAACGATTCATACTTCGGATTTTACAATTTTCTTCTACAGATAAGAAGTTCTGCTTCCATCCAAGTAGACTCTGCACTATGAACTTGCCCAATTGACCGTTTAGGTGACCAATTCCTGAGTGGCGATTTGCAATTCAATCAGTACTTCTTTTGCTTGTTTCAAAGAACGAACGCCTTCCTTAATCAACATAAAATGTTGAGTAGATTTTTTGAAAGAAAGGCCTTCTTTTTGTCCAGCAGTTGCAACGTGTTTGATGATGTTATTAAACAAATCTGTTTCAAAGAAAGGAGATTGTGGATTGCCGATAAAGAAGCAGCGCATTTTTCCATTTTTCAAGATCAACCGTTCGAAACCCAACTGTTTACAAATCCAGCGCAAACGCAAGCCATTGAACAGTTCCAATACCTGAGCAGGTACCGGACCAAAACGGTCATGCATTTTATCGGCAAATTGGTTGAGGCCCTCTTCGTCTTCAATCTGATCGAGTTCGGTGTACAAGTTGAGGCGTTCCTGAATATTGCTAATGTAATTATCGGGAATCAACATTTCGATATCCGTTTCAATTTGCACATCGCGAACGTACTTCCGCTCTTTGGCCAATTCCTCTTTGAACAAATCTCTAAACTGACTTTCTTTCAATTCTTGGATGGCCTCTTCCAAAATTTTCTGGTAGGTTTCATAACCAATGTCGGAAATAAAACCGCTTTGTTCGCCTCCCAGTAAATTCCCCGCTCCACGAATATCCAGATCGCGCATGGCAATATTAAAGCCACTCCCCAAATCGGCATGCTCTTCGATCGTTTGCAAACGCTTGCGCGCCTCGGGAGTTAAAACCGACAATGGTGGGCTAAATAAATAACAAAATGCCTTTTTGTTAGACCGTCCAACCCGACCACGCAATTGATGCAAATCACTTAAACCAAACTGATGCGCGTTATTAATAATGATGGTATTGGCGTTGGGAATGTCTAGACCAGTTTCGATAATATTGGTACACAATAAAACATCGTACTTTCGATCAATGAAATCAACCAGTGTTCGCTCCAGTACTTTAGCATCCATCTGACCGTGGGCCATTGCAATGTCCAAGTCTGGACACATTTTATTGAGCATCGCCGACATCTCTGGCAGGGTCTTGACTCGATTATGGACGAAGAAAACCTGTCCTCCCCTATTTACTTCGTAATAAATGGAATCCTTGATCAGCTCATTATTGAAAATCCGATTTTCGGTATGAATGGGCTGACGATTGGGGGGGGCAGTCCGAATAATAGACAAATCTCTGGCCGCCATCAAGGAAAATTGCAAAGTACGTGGAATGGGAGTTGCCGTCAGGGTCAGGGTATCGACATTGACTTTGAGGTTTCTCAATTTCTCCTTGGCGGCAACACCAAATTTCTGTTCTTCGTCGATAACCAATAGGCCTAGATCCTTAAAGCCAACTTCTTTATTCAACAGGCCGTGAGTACCGATGACAATATCAATTTTCCCCGCTTTCAGTTTTTCAAAGATGATTCGTTTTTCTTTGGTGGTTCGAAAACGATTGATGAAATCTACGGTAACCCCAAATTCTTCGAGTCTTTTCGAGAAAGTCTTATAATGTTGCAAGGCCAAAATCGTGGTTGGAACCAAGATGGCCACCTGTTTGCCATTGACCACCGCCTTGAAGGCTCCCCGTAAAGCAATCTCGGTTTTTCCAAAGCCCACATCCCCACAAATTAGGCGATCCATGGGGTGAGGTTTCTGCATGTCTTCTTTGACATCTTTGGTGGCCTTAAATTGATCGGGAGTATCTTCGTAAATAAAGGAGGCTTCCAGTTCGTTTTGCAGGTAATCGTCTTCGGGAAAAGCATGGCCTTTACTGGCCCGGCGTTTGGCATAAAGTTGAATCAGCTCCTTGGCGATGTCTTTGACCTTTTTCTTGGTTTTCCGTTTGAGGTTTTTCCAAGTTTCAGAGCCTAGCTTACTCAACTTTGGCGCCGTTCCCTCCCGTCCCACAAATTTCGAAATCTTGTGCAGCGAATTGATACTGACGTAAAGCAAGTCATTGTTCTTATAAATCAATCGAACCGATTCTTGCACGTGTCCGTTGATATTGATCTTTTCCAATCCTGAATAACGACCAACTCCGTGGTCGAGGTGAGTGACGAAATCACCTGGCCTCAACTCCCTTAACATGCGTAGGTTGATGGCTTGATCTTTGGTAAATCCTCGCCGGAGTTTGTATTTATGAAAGCGTTCAAAGATTTGATGATCGGTATAACAGGCAATTTTCAGATCGAGATCGACAAAGCCCGCATGAATGGCCTTGTCGACCGGATGGAATTCCACGGAAGCTCCAATGTCTTCAAAAATGGCATAAAAACGTTCAATTTGCCGTGGATTTTCGGTAAACAAATAATTGGTAATCGTCTGAGCCTGATTATTTTGCAAATCTTCAATCAGCAGTTTGAAGTTTTTATTAAAGCTGGGTTGAGGTTTGGTCGTAAAGACTACTTTATCGTCAATTGCAAATCCATTTTTACCTTCTTTAAGGAAGATCAACGGAAACAGATTGACATCTTCCATGACGTGTCGAGGCAGAATAAATGCTCGATCGCGAAATAGCTCTGCCAACTCCGTCTCATCAGTAGCGGAGATGGTTTGGGCAAATTTTTCTGACGCTTCGAAGCACATTTGCAACCGATCCAACAGCATTTGGAAGTCTTTGATCCAGATGGTCGTGTTTTCGGGTAGCACCCCGAAAAGAGAAACTTTCTGATCTTGAGAAAACTTAGTATTGATATTGGGCACGATAGAAACCTTGGCAATATTCCGTTTGGACAACTGAGTCAGAGGATCAAAAGTACGGATGGATTCTACCTCCTCATCAAACAATTCTACTCGATAGGGCCACTCATTACCGTAAGAAAAAATATCGACAATGCCTCCACGAATCGAGAACTGTCCGGGTTCGTAGACAAAGTCCACTCTTTCAAAACCATATTCTACCAATACCTCAATCAAAAAGTCAACCTCTACATTTTCGTTGACCGCAATACTCATTCTCGTTTTGTTGAGCACAGCGGGAGCAACAACTTTTTCAAAAAGTGCTTCGGGATAACTGATGATGAGTTGTCCTGCAGCTTCAGAGCTCGTCACCTTATTGATGACTTCCGTGCGTTGCAAGACATTACTACTGTTCAAGACATCGAAAAATCGAGGTCTTTTGAAGGAGTCTGGGAAAAAGTGGACTGGCTTTTTCCCCAAAAGGTTCTGTAAGTTATTCTGAAAGTAGGCCGCTTCTTCCTTATCCCTGGCAATCAACAAATGACTTTGTGGTTGTGCGAGATAGGTTGCGGCCAGGACAAAGCTATCCTGTGCTCCAAGCATTCCGGTAATTTGTAAACGGGCAGGTGGAGTAGCAATCAGCTGTTTTACAATTCGATTAATCCGCTGATCAGTGCGGTACAATGCTAACAATCGCTCCAAATTATTCACAGTACAAAGATAAGGATTTGAAATGAAATAGCGGTCTAAATGACAATGGTCAGTAGTCTAAACAAAAGGAAAGATCAATCGTTGAGCGGAATGGGAAAAGATAGGTCCATCCATAAAAAAAGCTAACAAATCGGTCCAACTTATTGGAATGAGTTGTTAGCTTAGAGGTCAAATCTAGTATTACAAGTAGTTCTTAGCCGATAGGTCAGTCGGCCATTTTTTAAAAGATCAATGGATCATCGGAAATGTAAGGCATTCGTCTTTGCACAAATACCTTACTCCTAGGGTCCTGATCTTTATATCTTTTTGCTCTCATCTTATTTGTTAAAGATGCCTTTTATTATTCTCTCATACTAGCTCTTCTAGTACGTTCGTATTTACAATCATAAAATTAAAGCAATTCGAAGGCAAAAAAAAGGACAAAATCCTCACTCTATCATTAGCTTATCAATTATTTTTCAAGCAGTAATGTTTAATAAAAAAAATAAATAAACCCACCCTGCAT
>JBCCSR010000017.1:0-16251 GCA_039199865.1 Bacteroidota bacterium | reverse complement strand
TTATTCAAGGTCAAATTTCTGGCTTGGATTGTTTTGTCACCAGCCATTACTTTCAAGATCAATCCCGGCAAGCCCCAATAATGACGAGGGCCATCATTTACTGGTAGGTCGGCTGTAAACCACGCAGTAATTTCTTTTCCATGCTCAGTTGTTGCAATCGCCTTGTTCACTTTGTATCCAGCAATCTCTTCTGTTGCCTCTCCTTCTACTTTCCAATCGAGTACCAGCAAATCTTCTTCAATCAAAAACTTCTTGTTTAGTACAGAATTTTGTTCAATCGTCTTTTTCGTTTTTTGATCTTTGTAAAATCGGTAGCCTTCACCGGAAATATCAATGACGGTGACATTGGTTCCTCCGGCAGCATTCATTGTCTTCTTTTTCTGGTAAGTAGACTTGCCCGTGGAAAAATCAAGTATATACAATGTTTCTTCTTTTGATAGTGAACCCAAAACGGCCAATACCGCTGGATCGCTTACCCCCTGAACTTGTTTGGTCAAATCCCGGGTTTCCGCATAAATAACTTGTACGCTCTGCGCTTGGAGGTCAGTTCCCGTCATCAGAGCAAGCATAAATAAGGCAGCAGATAGTCTCATGTTTTTTTATTGTTATATCGTCAAGAAAAACACTGATTATAATGGTCGGCGCAAACCAAAAAATAAAATTGATGACCTCCCATTATAATCAGTAAACGCATCTTAAACTTAAATCTACAATCTGTTTACAAGATTGTCCACAAAAATGGAAAGATTTAATCATTTCTTAAGATTCGAGATCGTGTGTACAGATCATTACTATCGAATAATAATAACGACAATAGTATCACCAGAACGAATAATGATCACTGTATCTTCGTCCGCTGTAGTTGCGTTGTTCTCTTCAACAACAACTGTGTTTTCAACTACTGTAGTGACGTCATTTGCAACGGGAGAATTGACAGCTGCAGTGGCAAAAAAGGATACCATACAAAATGCTAGGGCAACGATTAACTTTTTCATAATGTAGAATTTTAAGGATTAAAAAATATGTAAAATGCTTCTTAATGCGCATAAAGAGCCTATTTGTGTAACCATCCACGCGATGGTTTACAGCAACTTATGCTTGACAGCAATTGACAATCTAGACGGATCATCAGTCCCTAAACAATTGAATTAACTTTGCCATTCGACTGACGTAAGCTAGCTGTTACAGCTATCAAACTTATATTCTACTTTTATGATAAATTGAGTCTACAATCCATTATGAAATGGGTAGCGAAGCTCGATTGTACAATGGGCATTAAGTTGAAATATGGCCCTGCACTTTTCGATCTAGCTTTAGCCTAATGGATTATTCAGAGGAGTTAAAGAGATACTTGGTACTGATAATAAAAAGCCCAAGATTACTTGATAGACACTTTGAACCCCGATATTATACGTTTGAAATCAGGAGGAAATAGACCCTGATTTTTACAACTATGCATTGTCTTTTTAGAAAATATTTTTATCGGCATTTATTTTGCCTAACAACACACAGTTGTCTTTGTCATATTACGATTGGGAAACAACGCAAAAATGAATTCGTTCACAAAATCACAAATTTTATTTCAAAAAAAACATCGCACACACTTAAATTACAACAATATGCATTCAAAAACACACCTCACTACCCAACAATATCAACCCTTAACAGATCGCACATAGGTAGTCGGCGTATAGCCCTTTATTTTTTTAAATTGACGATTAAAGTTCGATAAATTGTTAAATCCAACTTGGTAGGCAATTTCCGTGACATTGCTTTTCCCTTCCAGTAAGTGCCTGCAAGCCGCTCCTATCCGAATTTCATTCAAAAAGCGAACAAAAGTTTTTCGGGTGCGCAATTTAAAATAACGACAAAAGGCCGAAGTACTCAAATTGGCCACCCTCGCGACTTCCTCCAAAGTCATGGGGCCTTGAAAATGATCAATTACGTACTGAAAGACCCGATTTAACTTTTGATCTTCTATCGTCTCACCAACATCAAAGCCAATACTGGCCAGTACCTCTTGATCTGTTTCATCGATTGCAAGGGCATGTAAGACCTCCATCAAAAGGATCAATCGGCCAAAGCCCTCGGTCCTCACCATTTTTTGGATCAGCTCAGCAAGCGAAGTCCGTAAAGCTCCATGAATGGCAATCCCTCTACTTGCTCGGTGAAAAAAAGTGTGGATCCGACCCAATTCTGGCAAAGCCCAAAAGGATGCTCCCAAGGTGTCTCGATTGAAATGAATGGAAATGGCCTCCATCCCAATCGGAGGGGCTTCATAAAAGATGGGATCATTTTTCCACATATGTGGAACACTAGGACCAATGACAATCAAGTCGTTCTCCCGAAAAGGAAGGACTCGATCTCCGATAAATAAGGTCCCATAACCTTTGATGATCAACGTAATCTGCAATTCTGGGTGGAAATGTAAACGATCATAAAAATGAGGTAGGCGATCTACTAGCACTTTGAAGGACTCCCCCTCTGTCATCGAATTTTTAAAGGATACTGCTTTCATGACCATACAATTTGTTGGGACGTTCACGTAGTTGATAATACAATCATATTCTAAAATACTAGAAATTGAAACTAAAAAAGCAAAATAGTACCAAAATCAGCTAAAATTGTAAAAGTTTGTCTTCCTTTTTGCGATTAGCTTTGCCTTTGTAAATATTGATCAAAAATAAATTGAAGCACAACATGAAAGTATCTTGGGAAGGAGTTTACCCCGCAGTGACAACAAAGTTTAAGGCAGATGGATCCATCGATTTTCAGGCATTTGAACACAATCTGGAAGCACAAATCCAGGCAGGAATCGATGCCATCGTGATTGGCGGTAGCCTGGGAGAAGCGAGTACCTTAAGTGGCCCAGATAAAGCGGCCATTCTCCAATCTGCTTTAAATTTGAGCGCTGGAAGAGTCCCCGTCATCCTAAATATTGCTGAAAAGCAAACCACCGAGGCCGTCCGAGTGGCACGAGAAGCAGAAAAAATAGGTGCCCACGGGCTGATGCTGCTCCCTCCAATGCAATACAAAGCCGATGATCGGGAGTGTGTTGCCTACTTCAAAACGGTCGCTCACTCCATGTCACTTCCCATCATGTTGTACAACAATCCTGTCGATTACAAAATACTCGTTTCCATCCCCATGTTGGAGGACTTGGCAGATTGTGAAAATATCCAAGCCATAAAAGAGTCTTCGCGAGATATTACCAATGTGACTCGCATGCGCAATGCCTTTGGCGATCGCTATAAAATTCTTTGTGGTGTCGATACCCTAGCCTTAGAATGTCTTGCTGCGGGAGCAGATGGTTGGGTAGCGGGATTGGTCAATGCCTTTCCCAGAGAAACTGTTGTGATCTATAAATTGGTAAAAGCGAGCCGCTTGGCGGAAGCTTTGGCCATTTATCGTTGGTTTATGCCACTCCTTGAATTAGATATTCATCCCAAGTTGGTACAGTACATCAAACTAGCGGAAGTGGCCACTGGGCTGGGAACGGAGATGGTCCGCCCACCTCGTCTCTGCTTGGAAGGTGAGGAGCGGGCACAAGTACTCGAGATTATCAAAAAAGGTGTAGCCAAGCGCCCAGATATGACAGTGTACGATTCTTTGTAACTCAAAAGATACCCCTTCGAAGCCACGGCTTTGCACTTCTCAGTGAGATTCAAAGTCGTAAACCTATTTTAATGGGGGCGAAAATAGACTTAGAGAAAGCAGCAATCGTCAAATGATCGAAAAGTACTGGATGAGCTTTCCCATAAATTCCTGCTCGTTTTAGTAATTTAAGCTTTAGAAATAAAAGCACCCAATCATCATACGAATCAAAAAAATGGATATCTAATGGATGGAAGAAACATTTTAGGTTACAAATATTCTGCACTGGCAGAAAAAGTCATGCAATCACTTAGTCCAACGACTCAAGACATATTAGAAGGACAATTTCATATGGCCAGCCCCGAGGAAGTGGACGAAGCCATGCAATTGGCTCAAAACGCTTTTCAAAGCTATAAGCAAACTTCTGGCGAACAAAGAGCGGCATTCTTCAATGCCATTGCCGACGAAATTGAATTCCTGGGAGATGGACTCATCCAACGAGCCATGCTAGAATCGGGACTTCCAGAGGGGCGACTCAAAGGAGAGCGTAGCCGTACAGTCAATCAACTGAGGTTGTTTGCCAAATACGTTACTGAAGGCTCTTGGGTCGAAGCCAGTATTGATCTGGCCCAACCCGATCGCCGACCCTTCCCCAAAGCAGACATTCGTAAAATGCTGGTTTCTATTGGTCCCGTCGTTGTTTTCACGGCCAGTAATTTTCCTCTGGCTTTCTCAACTGCGGGTGGAGATACCGCTTCTGCGCTGGCAGCGGGCAACCCCGTTATCATCAAAGCCCATGAGGCGCATTTGGGAACCAATGCCTTGGTGGCCGTAGCCATCAGTCGCGCAGCCAAAAATACGGGAATGCCCGATGGCGTATTTTCTTCTTTGAATGGAACTGGTCCAGAACTAGGACAAAGCCTCGTCAAACATCCCCTTTGCCAAGCGGTCGCATTTACCGGATCGCATCGTGCGGGAAAAGCATTGTTTGATAGCGCTGCACAGAGAGCCATTCCCATCCCCGTATTTGCCGAAATGGGCAGCATCAATCCCGTGTTTTTACTCCGGCAAAAATTAGAACAGGAAGCAGCTGCTCTGGCCAAACAATATGCCGCTTCGGTTACCTTGGTAGTTGGGCAATTTTGTACCAACCCAGGGCTAATCATTGGTCTGGAAGGTCCGGCCCTCACGCAGTTCATTCATTCTCTAAGTGATGAAATTGGTCAAATTGCCCCTGCGGTGATGCTCAACCAGAATGTATGCAACAACTATGCGCGTAGTAAAGAGCAAAGTCTGGCCGAAAATGGTGTTCAACTGGAAGGGCAATCTCAAACGAAAGCGCAAGGCAATCAGGGGCGTCCAACCGTAGCTTCGGTAAAGGCCAGTGATTTTCTCCAAAATGCCCATTTGCAAGAAGAAGTATTTGGACCTTTCACTTTGGTGGTTCGATGCACATCCGCAGAAGAGTTAATGGAAGTTGCTCAATCTTTACAAGGCCAACTCACTGCTACCTTGATGGGCACTTCGGAAGAGTTGGTACAGCAAAAACATTTAATCCGCATCCTTCAAGATCGAGTGGGTCGCTTGCTTTTTAATGGGGTGCCCACGGGCGTCGAAGTTTGCCATTCCATGCATCATGGAGGTCCCTATCCCGCGACGACGGATGGTCGTTTTACCTCCGTTGGTACCGATGCCATCAAAAGATTTGCTCGGCCCGTAGTATTCCAAAATTGCTTGCCCGATTTGTTGCCACCGGCACTACAAGATGGCAATCCATTGCAGATCTGGCGCAAAATCGATGGACGCATGGGCCAACGATAATTAGAGGAAAGCAAGACTTAGGTTCAGCGTCTAAGTGTTCATTTTAATTTTGATCCTAAAGAAAAAATATGATTTCCTTTTCGAGGGAACAATTGGAATCCGTACTCCCTTATCCCCTGCTCATTGATGCTTTACGGGATGCCTTTCGGCAAAATTATACCGTTCCGATGCGTCATCATCACGACTTTGAGAATCCTCAAGAAAAGAAGGATTCTACCTTACTCTTGATGCCAGCATGGGAAGCAGGTCAATATTTAGGTGTTAAAATGGTTACCGTTTCCCCCAACAATGGCCAATACGGTTTGCCCGCCATCCAAGGCATGTACGTACTTTTTGACGCCCACAAAGGCAGTCCACTTGCCATGATGGATGCACCGACTCTTACCGCGCTACGAACGGCAGCAGCTTCTGCATTGGCCGCCTCCTATCTGGCTCCGGCCAAGAGTCAAACCTTGTTGATGATCGGAACGGGCCGCTTGGCACCAGAGCTCATTCGGGCACACGCCACCATTCGACCGATCGAAGAGGTTTACGTCTGGGGAAGAAATGAAGCCAAGGCCAAAGCTTTGGCCCAAAGTTTTGAGCAGGCTGCTTACGGGGTAAAAGCAGTATCCGACATTGAATCCATTCTCCCAGAAGCAGACATCGTCTCCTGTGCTACCCTCAGTGAGCATCCTCTAGTTTTGGGTCAGTGGCTTCGTCCGGGGCAGCACATTGATCTAGTAGGGGCTTATCGCCCCAACATGCGAGAGGCCGACGATGAGGTGATTCGTAGCTCCTCTGTTTTTGTGGACACCTATGCTGGTGCGTGCAAGGAATGCGGGGACATTGCTATTCCACTACAGACTGGTGTATTGACTAAGGAGGCCATCAAAGCGGATTTATTTGACCTCGCCAGATCCCTAAAACCGGGCCGACAGCAAGAGTCAGAAATCACCTGTTTCAAATCTGTTGGCCATGCGCTCGAAGATTTGGCAGCAGCCAAACTCGCTTATGAAGCCTTGCTATGAGCGTTTGCCGATATGTATAATCATTGCGCCGAAAACGAAAATAGAAAAGACATCTGAAATACAATTTTTAAAACACAAAGTAATCCAGTGGCCAGTAAAACCTTTTTCTGTATTGACGCCCACACCTGTGGCAATCCCGTACGCGTTGTAGCGGGAGGTGGACCATTATTAGAAGGCAATAGTATGAGTGAGAAGCGACAACACTTTTTGCGAGAATTCGATTGGATTCGTCGCGGACTGATGTTTGAACCCCGAGGACACGATATGATGTCGGGCAGTATTCTCTATCCCCCAAGTGATCCCCAAAATGATATGGGCATCCTGTTTATCGAAACGAGTGGTTGCTTGCCCATGTGTGGTCATGGAACCATTGGAACCGTCACCGTCGCCATTGAAGAAGGCTTAATACAGGCCAAAACGCCCGGACAACTTCGCTTGGAAACCCCTGCTGGTTTGGTCAAAGTAGTTTATGAACAAGAGGGGCAAAAAGTAAAATCCGTTCGTCTAACCAATATCCCTTCTTTTTTGGCTGCTGAGAATATTGAAGTGCAATGTCCCGATTTGGGCCAACTCAAAGTTGATGTGGCTTACGGAGGAAACTTCTACGCCATTGTCGATCCCCAAGAAAATTTTAAAGGCATTGACGCCTACACTGCTGCCGATCTCATTCGTTGGAGTCCGGTAGTTCGCAAACGCATCAATGCTGAGCATCAGTTTATTCATCCAGAAAATCCAACCATTCGTGGGCTAAGCCATTTGCTTTGGACCGGTAGCCCCATTCATCCCGAAGCAGATGCTCGCAATGCCGTTTTTTACGGCGACAAAGCTATCGATCGTTCTCCTTGTGGTACGGGTACTTCTTCGAGAATGGCGCAATGGGCCGCAAAGGGAAAGTTAAAAAAAGGAGATCGCTTTATTCACGAGAGCATTATTGGAAGTCTTTTTATTGGACGAGTGGAAACGGAAAGTAAAGTGGGCCACTTCGATGCTATTGTACCCAGCATTGAAGGTTGGGCCAAAATTACGGGATACAATCAAATCATTATCGATGACGATGATCCCTATGCCCATGGCTTTCAAGTCATCTAATTTTTTCACCATCAAATGCATCCCAACTACGCCATGAGTCAAAACGGAAAAGTAAGCATCATTGGAGGAGGAGTCATTGGTCTTTGTTGCGCCTATTATCTACGACGTGCGGGGAGAGAGGTTGAGATTTTTGATAAAGGCAAAATGGAGCAAGGTTGCTCTTATGGGAATGCCGGGATGATTGTCCCTAGCCACTTTATTCCACTGGCGGCACCAGGCATGATTACCAAGGGAATCAAATGGATGTTTGATCCCCGGAGTCCCTTCTACATCAAAGCGCGACTGAACTGGGATTTGCTCACTTGGGGTTGGAAATTCTATCGAGCCTCCAATCAAAAGCAGGTACAAAAATCCATGCCCGTTTTGCGCGACATTAGTTTGTTGAGCAAAGCACTCTATCGAGATTTGGCTCGGTTGCCCGACTTTCAGTTTGCCTTTGAGGAAAAGGGACTCTTGATGTTGTACAAAAGTCAAGAAGCAGAAGCAGAAGAGCGGGAGATGGCGCATCAAGCCCAGCAATTGGGATTGGAGGCAGTGGTCTACGATGCGGAGGACCTACAAAAAATGGAGCCCGATGTTCAGCTCAATGTACGTGGAGGCGTCCATTATCCGGGCGATGCTCATTTGGCTCCCGAGCTTTTTTTGACCAGCTTAAAAAAACACCTTCAAGGGAGAGGCGTCCCCTTTCATGCGGCCCATGAGATAGTGGGATTTCATCAGCACAGAGGAAAAATTGAGGCCATCGAAACGCAGCACGGACGGAGCAAAGTGGATCATCTTTTGATTGCTGGAGGCACTTGGTCTGGACAATTGGTCCGGCAGCTCAAAATCAATTTGCCTCTACAGGCAGGAAAAGGCTACAGCATTACGCTAAAAAAGCCAGCCAAACAACTCCGCTATCCCGCCATTCTCACCGAGGCCAAAGTGGCGGTTACACCAATGAATGCTCAGCTCCGTTTTGGGGGAACAATGGAAATCGGTGGCATCAACCATCGCATCAATCCCAAGCGCGTACAAGGCATTTTGCAATCGATTCCACAATATTTACCCGATTTTCAGCCAAGCATGCCTGAAAATGATCAGATCTGGCATGGCCTGCGGCCTTGCTCTCCGGATGGGCTGCCCTACATTGGTAAGAGCCAACGTTTTTCCAATTTATCCATCGCTACCGGACACGCCATGATGGGTTTGAGCTTGGCTCCCGCTACGGGAAAATTGATCGCGGAGTTGCTCACTGATCATGCGCTCAGCATGGAACTCAATGCCTTGGCTCCCGAACGTTATGGCTAGGTTCACTCGGATTGGGAAAAACTTGTAAAATCCACCTTGGAAAGTACCTCACTAGATTCTATTTTTACGATTAGAAAATAAACAGGGGCATTTTGTGTTCAAACGATTGAGCAAATATTAGTCAAAACCATAAGTGATCTCAAATACCATGATGAATCAGACAAAGACAAGGCTTTCCAAACTGCTATTTGACTCTGGGATGATTATCCTCAGTGTACTCATTGCATTATCTGTCAACGAATGGAGAAACGACTACAATGAGCGCAAGCAAACCCAAAAAATGATTGACAACATAAAAGAAGAATTAACTAGAAATCAGAATTTCATAGCACAGTTTCTTCCCTATCAGAAATTGCCTGGACCATTGCCAAGGAAAATCAAATCATCAATCGCATCCCTTTAGAGATCACCCAAACCTTATTTGAAGTCTATGATCAACAAGACTTAGTGAAAGGAAAAATCGATAGAATTATCATTCTGACTAACTCTAGAGAGATCCAGAGAAAAAGTTTGTTAAAAGAAAGTGTAATCATGTTTGGAACAGAAATCCACGAATTGATCGGGCAATTGGAAAATTTAAAGTCCAGCTATGGCAAAGTTCTCAAAACCCTGAACACAACCTAACAAAACAGTTCCCAAAATAGATTTAAAAATTAACAAAACAATTTCATTTTTTACAAAATTTAGTAAGCAAAATTCATGGAACAAGCAAACTGGTTCATCATTCCCATCGCTGGATTACTCCCCCTAATCCTAGGCTACATCTGGTACCATCCTAATGTGTTGGGAACAAAATTGGCACAGATCAACGGAGCTCCGATTGAGGGCAAACGATCCATTGGAAGAGTAGCCTTGATTTATCTTTTTGGCATTTTATTGGCCTACGTTCTGACTTTGATGAGTATTCATCAAGTGGCCATTTACCAGCTCTTCTTCATGGACCCTGATTTATCCAACAGCAACTCTGAATACAATCTTTACATCAATGAGTTTATGGAAAAATACGGCAATCGGCATCGTTCTTTCATACATGGAGTCGTACACGGTACAGAAGCAGGTTTAATTTTCAGTCTGGCGCTTATCGGAATAACAACTCTTCTACAAAACGAACCACTCAAAAAAGTTTGGATTCACATCGGTTTTTGCATCTTGTGCTGTAGCTTGATGGCGGGCTTGACTTGTGCGTTCTTTTAATCCGTCTGAGTACTTTTCAAAGTAGATTTTGGGCTATGCCAATAATGACTGTTTTGCTAGGGGCGCCGTGAAAGATTTTTTCTTATTAAGAAATAATCATATATTTATAGCCTCATTTCTCACTTATGAAAAAAGTCATTTTCATGCTGTTGCTCCTTGTCTTGCCTTGCCATACGTATGGACAGGGGCCACAAAAAATCAGGTCGATGGAGATGGCACTCGATAGCTTATCTGGAGTGGAATTGGTCAAAATGCACTGTCGCCTAGCGTTTGTTTATGCTTTTCAAAATATGGACAAAGCCTATGAACATGGACATCGAGCTCTGGAATTGGCAAATGCATCAGATGATCTACTTGCCAAGACCAATGCCTATCGCAATCTGGGCATTGTTTACGATGTGGATTCAAAGGGAGACTCTGCCCTAATCTATTTCACCCAATCTCTAGACTATGCCATTCTGCTGGACAGCAAACAAGAGATTGCCATGTCTACCAACAATCTGGGCATGTATCATTGGAATAAAGGCCTCCTGGGGCAAGCAGTAAAATATTTTATTGATGCCAAAGCCATTCACGAAGCGATTAACGATACCATTGGCATGAGTTCATCGCTCAACAATGTATGTCTAATCTATAATGAGTTAAACCAGAGTCAAAAAGCAGTTCCTTATTGTGAGGCCGCCTTGACATTTCGTCGAGCCTATCGAGATACTATGGAAATCTTACAAAGCCTCAATAATTTAGGCATTGCAAAAGAGCATCTGGGCCATTGGAAGGCATCCCGAAAACACTTTGAAGAAGGTTTAGCCTTGAGTCAATTTCAGGGTTTTGAACACATGAAAGATGAGTTTTTGGCAGGACTGAGCAATATTCATATCCTGGAAGGAAACTACACTTTGGCTCGTCAGGCCATTCATCAAGGCTTAGAAATTTTAGAAAAAAACGGAGAACTCAATGCGCTCCACAAACAATACGCAAAAGCGGCCCAAATCGAAAACCTGTTGGGCAATTATCCCCAAGCAGAAAAATATGCCCAAAACGGATTGGCCATAACAGATTCGTTACAAATCTCTACTTATAACGTCGCTTTGTATAAGTCGCTGGCCGAAGCGCAGTTTTCTTTGGGTAAGCGGGAGGCGGGATTAGAGAGTTTGGATCGTTGGGATGCGGCAAAAGACAGTACGTTTTCCAAAACCAACGCCGAAGCCATTGCCCAAAAAGAAGTCGAATACCATACGCAAAAAAAAGAGCAAAAAATTCTGCTTCAAAAAGCAGAGTTGGCCAAACGCAAATCTCAAAATCAGTTTATTCTCAGCCTTAGTTTGGCCTCTTTCCTATTTTTATTGCTGAGCTTTATGCTCAAGCGAAATCGAGAAAAACTCAAGCAGGAAAAAGCCTTGAGCGCTTTGAAATTAAAGGCCCAAAATGATCAGTTCCTTGCCGTCATCGCTACCGAAGAAAAAGAGCGCAAACGCCTGGCCAGAGATTTACACGATGGACTCGGCCAAATTTTATCCACTGCCAGAATGAATGTCGCAGCCCTCGAAGAAAGCCATTTGATTCAGGAAGATCAAGCAATTGTCAACAATTCAATTGCGCTAATCGATCGAGCGGTCAACGAAATGAGAAGTGTTTCCTATGACCTGATGCCACGAACACTCGAAAAATCGGGACTAATCAATGCCCTCAGAGAAATGGTTCAAAAGATAAATACAGCTACGCCAAATCTCATTCACTTTCAATCCGATGTGGAACAAATCGACTGGTCCGACGAAAAAAAGACCATTCTGTATCGCATTGTACAAGAGTTGATTAACAACTGCCTCAAACACTCCTCCTCCGATCGCCTTGAGTTACAAATCAAGGAAGCGGCCGACAACTTGCACCTATTATTCAAGCAAAACAAGGGACAGGTCAATGTGGGCATTTTACAAAATGGTCGTGGTATTGGCTGGAGTAACATACAATCTAGAGTCGAGCTACTCAATGGCCAAATTGCTATTGATCCACTGCAAGAAGGAACTCAGTTTTCCTTAGTTTTACAAAAATAAATTCATGGCGGAAGCAAAAATTAACCTCCTCATCGCAGATGATCACGAAATCGTTCATGACGGGATTCGGTTGTTGCTCCGTAAACATCCCCAATTCAATATCCTTGCTACAGCTTTAAACGGTCAACTTGCCTTGGAAGTCCTGGAAAACAAGGCCATCGATATTTTAATTACCGACATCAGCATGCCACAAATGGACGGGATTGAATTGACCAAAAAAGTCAAACAACAATTTCCTCAGGTCAAAGTCTTGGTCCTCACCGTCCATCACGACGATGAGACCGTAAGGGCCATTCTCAGTTCGGAAGCAGAAGGCTATATCTTGAAAAATACCGGGACAAAAGAACTGGTGACTGCACTCAATAAAATTGCCAATGGGGATACTTGTTACTCCAACGAAATTCTTCGCTTGTTGGTCAAAGGCTTTACTTTGGACCGTACAAAAAAGCCAGTCAAAACACTAAGCCAAAGAGAATTGGAAGTGTTGCAATTGGTGGTCGATGAACTCACCACCCAAGCAATTGCCCAACAATTGTTTATCAGCCCTAAGACCGTCGACACCCATCGTAAAAACATTCTCAAAAAAACGGGCGTAAAAACAATTGTCGGCTTGATTAAATATGCCATCGCCAATGACCTGGTGGACCTAAAATAAATATCAGCTAGAAGTCCAGTAAACTACCTAGGCCTAGGTAGTTTTTTTACCGACCACTAAGGATTGATCCTCCGTAGGATTTTTGAGAATTTGCAGTCTCAAATGACTGATCAAAAATCCCAAATAACCCATGAAGCATTTTTATCTATTTTTCTGTGCTTGCCTATTTTCCACATCCCTTTACGGTCAATGGACCCCACTCAATTTTTCGGCCAGCCTTAATTTCCCCCATCTAGAAGTTATGGGGGACCTAGTCGAACATCAGGGGAGCCTCTACGCCTCTTCGGCCTCCAATACCCTTTTAAAATCAAGCGATGGCGGCAATACCTGGGCACCCTGTACGACACATTCGTTCTGGGGAACCATCGATTTTTTGGTTGCTACCCCAAACCAGCTGATTGCGGCGGCCAGAAGTCTTTCTTCCACTGGAACCCTCTGGACTTCCTCGGACGGTGGCAACACTTGGTTGCTCGATACGCTGGGCATGCCCAATCACATCTTTTTTGCCGACTCTAAAGCTTTCGTACACGAAATTCACTATTTCGATGGTCATCTCGTGGCTACTTTTGACAATGCGGACGCCTACTTCATCAAAAAGCTAGATGATCCTGCCTGGCAAAAAAATGAATATTTGGCGGCCAATGATCCGGAGGCTTACGCTGTCTATCAAGAACAGACCTTACTCGTTGCGGGGGGCTTCTCGTTTTACTACAGCAACGATCAGGGAAGCTCTTGGATCGAACCTGCCAACAATGGTTTGCCCAACTGGTTTGTCGGACAACAGTTGGCCACCAATGGCGAACAAATCTATATTGCTGGGGCAGTATCTCCGTTTGGCGATCAACAATTGCTGGTATCCAACAACATGGGAGAAGATTGGACGAGCATAGATTTAAGTGCTATTCTGGACAGTGGCCAAAAGATTCGCCAATTGGATGCATTCGACCAGCGGCTTTTCGTCTCCCTGGATAATGATTTGACCAACAGTTCTCCCGAGCTTTTCTATTCTGATGACCAAGGAGAGAGTTTTGTAAATCACAATGGTGGCTTGGCAGTGGACGAGTTTGGTACCGATTACATCAAAAAAATCATTCGCTACCAGAACAGCCTTTATGCTTTGGGTAATTTTAGGGATATCTATCGACAAGATTTTACTTCTTCGGTCTCTACTTTGGCTACTAGCCTTCCATCTCTAAAAGTTTATCCCAATCCCTGCCGCGATCTGCTCTTCGTTGAGTTTACTGAAGTGAATCCATCCAGTTTTCAAGTCTTCAACCAAGTAGGACAGTCTGTAGGTACGCATTCAAAAAGTCCAATTGATGTGAGTCCGCTCCCTGCGGGGAGGTATTACTTGCGCGATACGAGGGGAGCCGTCAGTCAATTTGTCAAACATTAATTATTCAATCGCTTTAATAAATTCTAATCTTATGAAATATCTGATCATGTCTCTCCTTTTGGTATTGTGCTGTATGACGGTAGCTCCGGCACAGCAGTTGGGGAAATTTGAACCCAAAGTAAAAAAGTATGGCTTGGGCAAATTGAAAAAGGCAAAGGACAAGGTTTACATCGCCAGGTTCAACATCAATTTTGAAGTGCACAAAGCATCGCAAGAGTTCAAGCAAGGATCTAAAATGTTTGGCGGAGGAGTACGAGGAGATGCGGAGGCCAAAGCAGCAGTAGCACTCAAGGGGATTAACGAAGCAGATCTGCAAGCCAAAACCGATCAATTGTACGAAGAATTTATCGCTGAACTCAAAGCTGCAGGTCTGCAGATCATTGGTGCTGACGAAGCGGCTCAAACCAAGACCTACAGCAAATGGGAACGCAAATCAGGTGGCCAAATCAACAAATCGCAGTACCCTGGCGTGCTCACCGTACGTCCTACAGGGTATGACTACTTTGTCAAAAGAGTCAACAAAAAGGGAAAAGAAAAAACGGGTTTTGTTAAAAACTATCCTGCGCTTTCAAAGCAATTGGGCGATGCTATTATCGCGGATGTCGATCTAACCATTATGTTTTCGGAAGACGGAAAAAAATATTTCAAGGCGGGTGGTTTTGCCAAGGTAAAGATCAAAACCAATTTGCGACTTATCGACAATTACACCATCACTGCCCCCAAAAAGGGCATATTCAAAGGCGCGGTACAAACGGTGCCTGTCAGAAGCAATGTTGCCTTTTACTTTGGCAAAGTGGGGATGGGCAGCACTACAGCTTACGAAGGCATTTTGAAGAAACCATTGAACATCGAAAATATCATTGCCAACGAAAAAATTGTTGCTTCCGCGGTGGCCAAGTCCGATACTTGGGGAACCGATTACGGAGTGATTCGCGTTTATCGGGCCGAAAATGTAGAAAGTGTACAATACAAATTGATTGATGTCGATAGTGAGATCTACAGTCAAGGGGCCTATACTGCCTGTAAAACAATGCTCGACACGCATACCAAAGGCTTTCTGGAAAAACTCAAATAATCGACTCACGCTAATTCCCCTGATAAGCCAATCTGTATCTCGACATACAGATTGGCTTTTTTCTTTTAGCAAAATCCAAGCTCAATCCTCAGTAGACTTCTCGATCAAAGAGGCGGCCTTATCGAAGGAAATGACGAAAATGAGCGCAATCGATTTGATTGAACTGGAAGAAAAATTGACTAGCTTTGAGCAATAGATTGACTGATAGTCGCCTTCTAGCTGGTTGATTGCATCCCATAGTTAGGCAAAATAAAACCCTTTAAAAATAAATGTACACATGGAAAACAAGGAAAAGGCCGATGTTTACTGCGGTTTTGGAGCCTATAATAACGAATTGGGCAATTATGAAGTTGCCGTAGATCAATTTGAAAGAGCCTTGACGGTCAATCCCAAAATGGATATTGCCTGGAATAATTTAGGGAATGCAAAAAGGTCGTTGAGGCAATTTGAGGAAGCGCTGGAATGCTACCAAAAAGCCATTGAATGTTCCCCCAATAGATTTGAATTTTATTATCATAAAGGCATTTTACTGATTGAACTATCAAGATTTAATGAAGCCGAAGGCGTTTTGCTGGAAGCAGTAAAATTGGAACCTGAAAATATAGACCTCACTTTTCAACTGGCTTCCGTTTACAAAGTACTCAGACAATACGACGAGGCCGTAACTTATTATCAAAAGTGTCGAGAGCTATCTCCAGGTAACCCTGATGTCCTCAAGAATTACATTGGAAGTCTTTACAGCTCGGGAAAAACCATAGCAGCAGAGGCTTTACTAAAACAGTACCTGACCTTTCCAACGAATGACATCAGCTGGTTCTTTGTCCTACCACACGAATTCATTGCTGAAGATAAAGTAGAAGCGGTAGATCAATATTTTAATGTTTTTAAAAACAAATACGATGCATTGTATTTTGAATGGATGAAAGGTTTTTTCTTTCAACGGGTTGGATATACAGCCTTAGCGGCATCTATCTACAAGGGCGTTCTGGAAAAAGACCGAGAAAACCAAAATTGTAGCTACAACTTAGCACAAATTTTATTTAAGGAAGAGCGATATGCCGAGTCGTGGGGGGTGG
>JBCCSR010000016.1:0-16857 GCA_039199865.1 Bacteroidota bacterium | reverse complement strand
AGGCAAAATAATTTACCCTGTAAACAAAGCAATTTCGTTTTCAGCAAAATCAGGAAATCTAAAGTAGAGTAGTACACGACTCTACTTTCCAATCCAAGGTGCACACCAATAAGCAGCACGAGGATAGCCTTTTAGGAATATTCAATCTTATGTTTATGTTTATTTTTGGTAGTAAGGTAGAGAAGTAATTGAGCGTAGGCCGTTTCTTTTCGTAGCTTCATTGTTGCTGCCTACATTTTACCTTACTTAGATTCTATGTAAAGGTTACCTATAAAGCTAATGAAATATACAGTATTTTACAACTATATTGTTGTTTTTTTTATCGAGCAGAAGTTTTTTTTGGGAAGTCAGGAACATTTGGCTTGGCAAGCCTTGAAACGAAAAAACCACTTGCGGGCAAGAATAGTAAAAAGCAACCCTCTCTATCGAAGATATCATCCTCTTTTTTTGACCACAAATGATCCATTTCCCTACCTGCAATATCATTTGTCATAAAGTCTTTTGATTGCAAATTCTTTTTCCTTCAATTGACTAGCGTCCTTCAATTGTTAGCTTAGCATTTGTGTCTTCGTCTGTTTGAAAAATTGTAGTTTTGTGACCCAATAGACTTCCAAGAAGAAAATAGGAAGATTTGACTAATTTTTGGTCTGACTAAAAAGCGATTGACTTAGCTGTGGTAAATCGATCTGATGTCAGACAGGTTTCGTGCCATCTTAACTAAAAACAAAAAAGACATATGAAAGGACCAGCCATTTTTCTTGCCCAATTTATTGCTGACGAAGCACCCTTTGATACTTTGGATCACCTTTGTCAATGGGCAGCCGACCTTGGTTATATTGGTATTCAGATTCCTACCTGGGAATCGCGTTTGATTGACTTACAGAAAGCGGCGAGGAGCAGAACCTACTGTGATGAACTGAAAGGGAAAGTGGCTTCCTATGGTCTGGTGATTACGGAGTTGTCTACTCATTTGCAAGGTCAGTTGGTAGCGGTCCATCCGGCTTACGATTTGATGTTTGACAACTTTGCTCCGGAAGAGCATCGCAACAATCCAAAGGCGCGAACCAAATGGGCAGTACAACAACTGAAGTGGGCGGCAAAAGCCAGTCGAAACTTGGGGATTGAGGTACACGTTACTTTTTCTGGGGCGTTAATTTGGCATACCATGTATCCTTGGCCGCAAAGACCACAAGGCCTAGTGGCTACTGGATTCAAAGAATTGGCCAAACGGTGGAAACCCATTCTGAATGCTTTTGATCAGGCCGGAGTAGATCTCTGCTACGAAATTCATCCCGGTGAGGACTTACACGATGGAATCACCTTTGAGCGCTTCTTGGAAGCAACCGGAAACCATCCCCGAGTCAATATGCTCTATGATCCTAGCCATTACTTATTGCAACAGATGGACTATCTGCAGCACATCGACATTTATCATTCTTTTATTAAAATGTTCCACGTCAAGGATGCTGAATTCAATCCCAATGGCCGTTCTGGCGTTTACGGAGGTTATCAAGATTGGGTCAATCGCCCCGGTCGTTTTCGATCTTTGGGAGATGGCCAAATTGATTTCAAATCTATTTTTTCCAAACTCACCCAATACGGTTATCAAGGTTGGGCTGTTTTAGAGTGGGAGTGTTGCATCAAAGATGGGGCACAAGGAGCAAGAGAAGGAGCAACCTTCATCAAGGATCATATGATTAAAGTCACTGAAAAGGCCTTTGATGATTTTGCTGGAGGAAAAGCAGATGAAAATTTGAATCGACGAATTATTGGCATGTAATTTTGTTGTTGCAATTATTCGATTGCCAGACTTCTACCGATGAATGTTTAAAAGGAAATTATCTCTTTTGGCGTTCAGCGTTCTTATGCTTGTGTCAATGTTGAATGTGGGTTAATCTTAAAAATCTATCAAACTGCGAATCAGGAAAAAACCATCGTCTCCTTGCCTTTGGTAGAGCGGCATGAGTAACAAGCCATTTTCGGATGCATAGATTTGGCCTTTCTGATCGGAGGCTAGCCACTCCCCTTTGGTTACTTTTTGAAAATTCTTATAGCCAGGTTGCATGCGAAAATCATCATCCGGTTGGATACTATGAATGGTAATCAGTTCGGCGATTTTCGGTAAACCACGGGAATATTCGATGAGCAGGGAATCGTGGCGGTTTTCGACGTGTTCGGCTTTGACACAACCGATGGTTCGCATACAATTGGTCAGCGCTGCGATGGCGCGGTTGACTGATAGCTCCTCTTGATGTTGGCCAGATTCGAAGCAGAGGGCTACGGTTTCGGGCTCAAAATTATCATTGCAAAAATAGTGTAAGCTGGTTCCCCTGACGCCTCGCAACAAACCTTTGATGACTGGAGCATGCAATTCGACGGCAATCCGCAAGGACTCGGGATCTTCGGTAGGAATGGTAAAGATACCTCCGTAAGCAGTGGTAGAGTGAAGATCGAGTACCACCATTTTTTTGGGTTGATATGCTTCAATTTCCCCTTCTATGATTTCTAGAATTTCTTTGATCTCCAAATCTTCCTCATCAAGTTGCTCTAAAGTACTTTGTTTGATGCGTCGTACATTTTCTACAGTCCATTGCCGATTCAAATCTCTGTTGATGAATCTTTTACCCACCTGAATGGCCCGTAGATTTCCGTGCAAACCCAACAAGCGGCCCCGAAATTTAAAAACTGGGTTGGTGATGGGTTCAACTTCCAACATTTTAAACATGAGGTCGAGTGCTTTAATTCCTGCCGGTTCATTGCCGTGCATTCCTCCAAAGCAGATGAGCAATGGCCCTTTTTCCTCACCCGTATATCTTCCAATGATGCGTTGGTCTTTCATCT
Organism: Bacteroidota bacterium; assembly: GCA_039199865.1. Lineage (GTDB taxonomy): Bacteria > Bacteroidota > Bacteroidia > Chitinophagales > Saprospiraceae > JALZUU01. Next base: position 14,016 of record JBCCSR010000016.1, on the reverse strand, counting down.
GCTTATTCGATGCGTATCTTGTGTAGTTGTCGATTGCGGTCTCCATTGTAAGGATTGTGGTATAAAAAATAGAGGTAACCGTTTCTTACCTTTTGTTGCTTGACAAAGGCCCTTTTCAAAGGAATCCCCGGTCCTAGTTGTCCATCTTCCAAATGGATTTGATGGATTTCTTCTCCCCATTTTTTGTGAAAAGAAGTATAGGCTTTTCCGCTTACCTCATCCACCCAAATGCGTTTTTTCCACTTTCGGGAATGATGATAATCAATTGGAACTTGGAATAAGGTGTCCCCCTTTTCTTCGAAATATTGTAGTGCAGATTCAGGATGATTAAAAATGAAAATCGTCGAGTCGCGACCAAAAATAGGTGCATATATTTTGGGATAAAACACTTTCATCATGCCTTTGGCCTGATAATGAGCAGTTCTTAATTCCGCTAACTCGTCAGATACTTTGACTTGCCAAACATCACCGGACCGGGGCAATCGTAAGCCTACCTCTTCGATCAACAAACAAATATTTCGATTGTCTTCAATCAAGGGGATGCGATAGCTTTGTTCCAAGGTATCTAAAGAACGAGTGTAGTATTGCAAGGCTTGCCCTTGATAGTAGTACTGGCTAAAATACATAAAATTATCGGTAGCCAATACACAGGACTGGGCTAATTCTTTGAAATTGACGGCCCAAATTTCGTTTTTCAATCGGAGGCGATGATGGTCACTGTACAAATCATACACTTTATGCTCAGTGATCAAATGCAATTCTCCCAAACAATTTTTGAATAGACGGACAGGATCATAAGTTCGAAGGGAGAGGGTGTCCAATTGCCGACCTTCTTCATTACAGAGGAGTAAGCTGTATTTTTCGTACGAATCTTTGTAGGCCAGAATAAAGATTAAATTTTGGGCAAAAGCGTAATCGACAACGCTGTAGGGAGCGGTGAGAAAGGTATCGATTTTGGGGGTGGCACTAATGCTAATTTCTGGTAGCTCCATGGTTTTAGGACGCATTTGCAGCGAAAAAAAACGTTGGGATTGATCGCGAATCAATAGCGTTTGCTCGTGGTGGCCAATCGAGGAAATGCGTAAAACGGTAGGCCAATGTTGGAGGACCAAAGTGAAATTTCCTTGTTCATCACTGTAGTTACCGATGTTTGGATGCTTGAGGTCGTAGATATGTGCACCGACAATGGCTTGTTGACTACCTGCTTCCACAATTTTTCCCTGAATGGCAAAAGAAAGCTCTTGCCCTTGGAGGGAAATGGAGAAACAAGTGCTTAGTAACAACAGACAGCGGTAAGGATTGAAAAAATGAAGGCCTCGCATTTCCCTAAATTACAAAGGCTTTGGCAAAAAGGCTTTCCCTTTTTTGTTAAAAGTCAGGTTTGATTTACAGCAGCTCAAGTCTTTTGAGTATATTTGAAAGGAAAACTAAAGCAAAACCAGCCCCACCCAAAACTAGAAATAATGACTTACCTTAACGTCTTTGAAGCAACGACCACCGAAAAGATTCTCGATCGATTGGCTTCCCTAGAAGCCTCTACTTCCCCTCAATGGGGGAAAATGGATGCCCCCAAAATGCTGGCCCACCTCTGCGTGTCCTACGATATGGCTTACGGGGCGATAAAAGTCAATAATTCGGCTTTCAAAAAATTGTTGTTCAAACTATTTGTCAAAAAGGCAGTAGTGGGAGAAAAGCCGTATCCCAAAAATTCTCGGACTGCTCCCGAGTTTATCATCAAAAGCGATAAGGATTTTGAGCAAGAGAAAGCCAGGTTTATCGCCTACGTCAAACGAGTTGAAAAAGATGGGGTGGCCGTATTCGAAGGAAAAGAGAGCCCTTCTTTTGGTCCCTTGAGCGCAGGCGAATGGAGCATTTTATTTTACAAACACCTCGATCATCATTTCCGGCAGTTTGGGATTTGATTAAGATAGGTACTTATTGTCATCCATCTTTTTGCCCCGAATCAGTAGCTGTTTATCGCTCAATCACCACCTTGCCAATGGTTTGGCCGGTTTGAAACAGGCGAACAGCATCCAATAGCTCGGTAAAAGGGAAAGTATGCCCCACGTGTGGTTTGGCAATATTGAGATCTTTGATTTCCCCTAGCAGCTGATGTAGCAATTCTTTTTTCTCGTAAAGATAAATGAGGTTGAAACCCGAAACCATTTTATTGACCTCTGCCAGATCTTGTGCATCGATCCTGGGTCGCGTCAGGTATTGATAAATCACCTTGAGGTAGTTGGGACGTTTGCCCGGAGAGGCGTATTGTGCAGCGCCATAGATGACCATCCGACCTTGAGCGGCCATTTGGGCAAAACCGGCTTTGAAGATTTTTCCACCAATGCATTCCATCACCACATTCAGTTCACGGTCCCCCAAACTTTTTTTGAGGTCTGCGGCAAAATTGTTGCTACGAACAATGACCTCGTTATAGCCCTCCTTTTTGCAAAAGTCAACTTTAGAAGAATTGCCCACGGAACCGATCGTAAAGGCACCGTATTTTTTGGCAATGCGATTGGCCAGAATGCCTACCCCGCCCGCGGCACTGTGGATCAAAACGGTTTCTTCCTTTTCCAAACGCCCCAAGTAAATCAACCCATAGTAAGCAGTCAGCACCTGTACCAAATACGCCGCTCCTTCCGCAAATGACCAATCCGGAGGAATGGGAATAACGTATTCTTGTTCGATGTTGAGATGGCTGGTATAAGCACCAAATCGGGTGACACCCATGACTCGATCACCGGGTTTTACCGAATTGACGCCAGGCCCTACTTTTTCGATAACGCCAGCATATTCCAAACCCGGAGTAAAAACGCCTTTGGGCGTGGCACTGTACAGGCCAAACATGGCAAAAATATCGGCAAAGTTGAGGCCAAGGGCCCGGTTGGCGACGGTCACTTGCCCTGGTTCAGGATCGGGTAGTGTGGCTTCAACTAGTTTGAGATTGCTTATATTTCCCGCTTTTAAGCAGTAGGATTGTCGTTGGATACTCATTCGCTGAAATTAGATAAATCCCTTGAGAATGCCAAACATTGTGCAACCTTGGGTCATGTGCTCTGTCTTTGCAATAAAATCATTTCAAGAAAAAAAATCAACATGAAAAATAAGTCATTCCTTTTGCGTTCGCTATTCTGTTTGTTTTTGGCAATAAGTATCGCCTCCGTATCTGCTCAAAGAGTCGAGGGCAACAAAAATGTTGTAGAACAAGACCGTGAACACACGGGCTTTACCAGTATCGAAATTGAGCGAGGCGTTGATCTTTATCTCGAACAGGGCAATCGTACTTCCGTTACCGTTAAAGCGGATGAAAATTTGGTAGATATGATCAAGACCAAAGTGGATGGAAATACCTTAAAGGTAACGACCACCAACAAAGGCATTTACAATTATGAGTCTTGTGCAGTACACGTCGTGGTCAAAGATCTGAACCAAATCATTGCCACGGGAGGGTCGGACATTTATGGCGTCAACACCATTCAACAAAACGAACTGCGCATGCGACTGACCGGAGGAAGTGATGTCGAAATGGAGCTGGACCTAAAAACTTTGCATTGCAAATTGACCGGAGGATCAGATGCAGAATTTAAAGGACAGGTCAATCATATGATTGTCGAGGCAAGAGGTGGAAGTGATCTGGAAGCCAAGCGATTGACGGTCAACAAATGTGAATTAGATGTTCGTGGTGGTTCGGATGCTCACGTACACGTCAAGGAAGAGCTTGATGCAAGAGCAACGGGAGCGAGTGATATTTATTACTCAGGAAATCCATCCGTTGTACACGAAAAAGCCAGAGGGTCTTCGGATATTCACAGCAATTAGAAGCGACGCAAACCTAAAAATTAATCATAGTATAGATAAGTTTGGATAGACAGAAGCCTGTTGCTTGAGTGCAATGGGCTTTTGTATTTTTTCTTCAATCAAGTGTGAATATCTTCGTACTTTCGCAAAACTTGGCTTCGCCAAATGCCTAGACATTTTCATTTTCAATACCTAAAGAACACTGCCAAAATGATGCAAATTGTTACCGGAGACCAATCCTTTTTTCCCGAAATAGGAGCCATAAAATTTGAAGGAAAAGCATCTGATAATCCACTCGCTTTTCAATATTATGACGCCGAGCGACTAGTCGCTGGAAAAAGCATGAAAGATCACTTTCGTTTTGCGGCAGCTTACTGGCATTCCTTGTGTAATGGCAACATGGATCCCTTTGGTGCGGCGACGCGTCCGATGCCTTGGCTAACCGCTACGGATCCAGTACAACGAGCCAAAGATAAAATGGATGCTGCTTTTGAATTCATGACCAAATTGGGCTTGCCTTATTATTGCTTTCACGATGTGGATTTGATTGACGAGGCCGATTCCATTTTGAAAACGGAGCAACGTTTGCAGATCATTGTAGATTACGCCAAGGAAAAGCAAGCCGCTTCTGGGGTTCAGCTATTGTGGGGAACGGCCAATCTCTTTTCCCACCCTCGCTACATGAATGGCGCGGCAACGAATCCCGATTTTTCGGTAGTGACCTATGCTGCGACTCAGGTTAAAAATGCATTGGATGCTACGATTGCCCTTGGTGGCGACAATTATGTCTTTTGGGGAGGGCGTGAAGGCTACCTATCTCTGCTCAATACGGATATGAAACGGGAGTTGGAACACATCGCCCGCTTTTTCCACATGGCCAAGGATTATGCGCGTCAGCAAGGATTTACCGGAACTTTTCTTATCGAGCCCAAACCGATGGAGCCGATGAAACACCAATACGATTTCGACGCCGCCACGGTTATTGCTTTTCTACGCGAGTTTGACTTGATGGACGATTTTAAACTCAACATTGAAGTCAATCATGCTACTTTGGCCAGCCACACTTTTCAACATGAATTGCAGGTGGCCGCCAATGCGGGTTTGCTGGGGAGCATTGATGCCAACCGGGGCGATTATCAAAATGGCTGGGATACCGATCAGTTTCCCATCAATCTGTTTGAACTGACACAGGCCATGTTGGTGATATTAGAATCTGGTGGACTAATGGGTGGTGGGGTGAACTTCGATGCCAAGATTCGTCGAAATTCTACCGATTTGGAAGATTTGTTTTTGGCCCACATTGGTGGTATGGATGCTTTTGCTAGAGCTTTGTTATCAGCAGATGCCATTTTGGAAAAGTCCACTTATCGGAGCTTACGCAAAAACCGTTATGCTTCTTTTGATGGAGGTCAGGGAAAAGATTTTGAGGAGGGAAAATTGAGCTTGGAGGATTTGCGTCAAATCGCTTTGGAGACCGGAGAACCCAGTCCTAAAAGTGGAAAGCAAGAGCTACTCGAAAATATCATCAATCGTTTTATTTAGTAGTTGGTTTACAATTTAGTTTTGTGTTTTGACTTTGGGCTTTTTGGTAGAAACAATAAAATTGCGTTCAAAGTGAGCCACCAATCAAAAGGGGCCGTCTCAAAATCGAGACGGCCCCTTTTGCTGGGCAAACCATAGCTTAGTGAGTGGCCATGCTCACCCGCTGATTTTCCAAGCGTTTTCTCATAAAAAACAGAATGCCAAAGGCGAGGATCAGAATCGCCGGGAAGATGGCTAAATTGTCTAGAGTGGCCTGTCCTGCGGCCAAATCTGCTGCCTCTACCGATACTCCTTCGGCCAGGGCTTTGGCCCTTTCTGAATCCAACCAACCGCCAATCACGGGTTGCCACAAAGAAGTGGCAAACATACCTGCTCCACCCATCAAGGACATCCCTAGTGCTCCGGTTTTGGGCATGTACTCTGCGGTAAAGCCAATCATGGTGGGCCAGAAATAGCAGACGCCGATAGCGAAGAGAATGGCCGCCAGGTAAACCATTGGCCCCGTAGCCATACTCATGAGGTAAATCCCAATGGTTGCAATAATAGCGGAGGCCCACAATACCCCCGTAGGATTTAATCGATGGATGATTGGTCCGGCAAAATATCGGCCAATGGCCATGAGGCCCGTTACCAAGGCCAAGACCAACATTGGACTTGCTCCTGCATTTCCCAAGATGCGCGTCACCCACTGCTGCGTTCCCAATTCGGTGGTTGCCGTCAAGGTCATACAAAATACCATAAAGAGGAATAATGGCGTACCCAAATTGCGTAAATTGGTGGAGGTAGAAGTTTCGATATTTTGGCTTTTGGGAAACTCCTGCCCAAAGATCATCAAGGCATAAATGAGGGTTGGAATAATGATAATGGCAATTTGTAATTGCCAACCCAAATCCATTCCGGTCATGAATTGAGAAATCAGACTACCGATGACAATGCCCCCGGGAAACCATACATGAAAGCGATTGAGCATGGTGGTTTGATTTTCGGGATACATGTCGGCAATCATCGGATTGCAACCCGCTTCTACTGTTCCATTGGCAAAACCAATAAAGAAAGTAGAAATCAACAAACCCCAAAAACCTCCGGCAAAAATCGTGAGGACTAGGCCAAGAATATGACAAACGAAAGCCAACCACATTAGATTTTTGGCCCCCAGCCAATTGTACAATAGGCCACCCAAAATGGTGGCTACTGGGAATCCCAAAAAGGCCATGGAATTGACATAGCCCAACTGGGTGTCATTCAAACCAAAACCTGTTCCCAACTGACTAAGTATTCCCGCTCGAATGGCAAAGGTCATTGAAGTGACCAGGAGCGCAAAACAACTCGCATTAAATAAACGAGATCGATTAACTGAATTCATAAAGATGTTTTTCGTTTTGTAAATTTCTAATATTGGTGACGATTGATATCTTGTTCAGTAATTTGTTTACAATTCTCGGATTTTGATGTTTCTGAACCAAACTTGATCACTATGGTCTTGGAGGGCAATCCGACCTTTGCGCGATTGACCAAATCCTTTCATGTCTTTAAACTTACTATTGGCAATCATCTGATTCCAGTTGTCATCAAACATGGTAAATTCGACAACTTTTCTTCCATTGAGCCAATGCTCTACTTGACCATCTTTGATGTAGATATTGACTTTGTTCCAATTGCCAGCGGGGTTAACCGTGAGGTGGCTGCATTCAATCATGTCGTAGAGGTCTCCGGCTCGGTGGGTTTCAAAACGGGCATCGGGATGGCAAGTATTGTCCAGGATTTGCATCTCGGGACCCGTTTGCCAAACACAGCAATTTTCTTCTACGTCAACAACATTGTAAAAAATACCGCTGTTTCCACAACTCGAAATCTTCCATTCCAAAGAGAGCTCAAAGTTCTCGTATTCTCCGGCAGTGACAATATCTCCACCATCTTTGGCGTAAGTACTTCCATCTGCTTTTTTACTGGTTTTTAACATTAAAACTCCGTCGGTAACCACCCAACTTGAGCCAATGCTTTCTTTTTTGTAATTGGTCCAGCCATCAGTCGTCTTCCCATCGAATAAGAGTTTCCATCCTGCTGCTTTTTCTTCTTCCGACAAAGTATTGGCAAGTGATTGATTGACGGGGGAAGGGCGCACAGTACCGGGGGTGTTGCTTGGAATTTGATTCATGGTATACCAAGCCTCCGTTGACCAAAGTTGGTGATTTTGCTCGCTAATGAAGAGGTCTTTTAGGCGTACATATACGAGGTGATTGGCCTTCATGCCTTCTAATTCTAAAAAGACGCGTTTGCGATCTTCCGAAACACTTACGGAGCGAATGTTTAGATTTTTTAAGTCTAATTTGGGACCACCATAGGCTTCGGTAGGTTCGTAGCGCCATTGCTGAATGTGGTAATCGGCAGGATCCCAGCCCGCACCCGGGCGTAAGGCTTCGGTAAACTCAATTTCGATTCCATTGGATTTGGCTCGAACGGCTAGCATTTCAAAGGTCGATTCTCCGTTGTATTTTAATCGTTGCAACCCGTACCAGAGCCGTCCATCGTGTCGCCAGTTGCCAGGATTGCCAATTCCACCGATGTACAGAGCACCATCTGGTCCGTAAGTCATACGGTTGACTCCTGCTTCTAGTCCTTGAATAAAACGGAAAAGGCAGCCTTGATAGGCACCGTTGACTTCTTCCACAAAAACTCGTTTGACCCCGCCATGAGTGACTTCACCGTGAATCAACTGTCCTTTGTAGGGACCATCCTTGATGCCCATTGGTGTACTTGGGGAGTTGCCAATTTCATCTTGTGGGAGCCAAACGACGGGAAGGGTTTCGGTAAGATTGGCCGTTCCTGCAAAATCGACAGACCGAGAGCCATACCAAGCTCCTTCCTGGACGTGAACGATCTTGCTGGCCGGCAACCAATCTCCCTGATTATCGGACACAAAAACTTGGTCATCCATACCGAGCCCAACCCCATTGGGCGTTCTTAAACCGTGGGCAATCAGCTCAAAACTGCCATCTGCTTTTGAAATCTTGACCACCTTCCCTCGATCGGGAATTTGGGGTTGTGTACTGGCTCCTCCAGGATTGATGGCTGTTGCCAAGGTAGCGTAGAAGTAACCATCTTGGTAAGCCAGTCCAAAGGCAAATTCGTGGAAGTTTGCGGAGACTCTCCATCCATTGCAAATCGTTTGGTATTCGTCCATCAAGCCATCTCCATCATGATCTACTAGCTTGGACAATTCCTGTTTTTGTAAGACGTAAATTTCATCGTCAACAACCTTTAGGCCTAGTGGCTCGGCAAAACCAGAAGCAATTTTGGTGGCAGTAATTTTGCTTTCCTCTCCAGATTGAACGCCATCCAATACGTAAATGGCACCGGTGGGATCCCAAGTACTAATGACCAAGCGACCATCTGATAAGAAATCCATACCGCCGACTTTGGGCGTAAAAGCATCGGGACGTGCCTGGCTGAGATCATAACTGGGATGAACGGCATTCACAGGATAGCCATCTCCGGGAATGCGTTTGGCAACGGCTAAAGGCATTGGTGTTTGGGTCGATGCTGGACGGTCTTTTGGATGGTGAAACAAAGCCGCTTTAGGGACCATAGTAAAAAAGGGTTTATCCGGTTTTTTCCAGGATAAGACAATGCTTTTTCCGCCATAGCCTTGGAAAAAATCAATATCTATTTGATGATAGCCGACGTCTAGAGCAACTGCACCGTCTTTCTCGTCCGCGCCATGGAGTCCATCGTGGTCAATAATTTGTTGACCATTGATCAAGAGTTTGGAACCATCATCACTGGCCAAGCGAAAGGTATATTCCCCTTTGACGTCGATCTTGATGTATCCAGTAAAAAAGATGGCAAAATTATTTTCCATTCCCGTGAGGCTTTCCGCATTGGCTTTGACGATTGGCGTCACTCCTGCGGAGACCAGTTTCCCTCCACTTTTGAGGTCTGCTAGCTTTTGCAGATCTTTTTGATAAGTATACAATTTGGCGACGACACCGGGAAAAAGATCAGCTTCCTCCACATTTTTAACTCCATAAAGGTAGTCTGTCGCTTCGGGAGCGGTCACCTCTTCGGGGCTATTGGCCTCCTCTTCGGCATCCAATGAAAGGATGTAATCTACCATCGATGCAATATCGCCCTCGGGCAAATCGGGATGGGCACTCATCACTTGGCCTCCCCAGACACCGGAACCTCCTTTCTGGATTTTTTGCACCAGAAAAGCCCTATTCTCAGCATTGGTTCGGTATTTTTTGGCAATATCGACGTAGGCCGGGCCAATGGTTTTGCGGTAGGTATTGTGGCAGGATTTACAATCTGCTCGGGCAATGAGGCGATAGCCCTCCGGACGCTCTTGGTCCACATCCTTTCCCAATTTATTGGTATTTTCAATCATGGGTTGTTTGACAAATTGGACATCAAAACGCGTTGTTCCGTTGCTGTTGAGCAAGAGTTGTCCACTGATATCCAATGCGCTGACTTTTCCTTTCTTTCGTTCTTTCTCTTGGGTCAATTCAAAATTGCCATCCGTTTGAATCTGATTTTTGAGCGCAATAGAACTGACATTGGTTCGCAAACCAATTTGAACGCCTTCGGGAACTTCAGCGGTAGTGAAAAGGCGCTCGAAAATAGTCAATCCCCCTTCACTATTTTGGTATTCTGGTCGTTCGGTGACCTTGGCTTTTTGCTGATCGCCCCAGCTCAACTCGTAGTTGAGTTCTCCGTGTCCACGATGGTAACGATGTCCTTTGAACTGTACTTTTGCGGGGATCTCTTTCCCATCTTGTATCACATACCAAGGAGTTTTGAATTGATTGACCAAGTAGGCGTCTCCAACGGAAAGCGGTTGTGGACCGTGAGCAGTGGTGTAAACGGCCCCATCAAATTCTACAAAACCTTTCCAAGCCTTGTACAAGGCTCCCGTTTCGGTGTGGTAAGCAACCCAGAGCTCATCGTGAAGCGCCATGGTCAGCATTCGGGGTTGGACATCCAGGACAGAGCGAAATATCCAAGGACTGTAAGGACGATCGATGTCTACACTTTCTTCAGTATCGTTCGTACAAGAAAAAAATAAGACAATAGCAAAAAGGGTTAGGAGTTTAAAATACTTCATGATAATGCTTAGGTGTATTCAATAATGTTCAAAACGAAGCAATTATTGGCCGATAAGCCATCCAGTGATAGGGAAAATGGATGGATCACTTGTTACCCCAAACACAATTCATAAAAAATGGTCTTACCGGTCAAATTTTTGCAATGTCTCTCTACTCCCAATACAAAGGGAGGGCTTATTTTATAATTTTAGGTGTTGAACCTACACTAAGTTAATAAAACTGTGCTTTTATTTTCTATTTTTATTGCAGGATAAAATGAAATCCTTCCATTTTACACAAATCACCGTAAATCAGCAAGATGAAAGAATCAAGACGAAAATTCATTATAGAAACGGGCCAGCTAGGACTTGGATTGGGCTTGTTGGGACTTGGGGCCTGTGGCAATGAAGAAAAAACGGTTCAAACGCCCGGTGCAAAAGACCAAAAAGAAACGACTGCCGCTCCACTTTTCCAGATTTCACTGGCCCAGTGGTCACTGCATCGGACCATACGGGCTGGAAAGATAGACAATCTCGATTTTGCCCAAACGGCCATCAAGGAATTTGGGATTGCTGGCATTGAGTACGTCAACCAATTTTTTAAAGATAAAGCGGAAGATAAGGCTTATTTGGGGCAAATGAAACAAAGGGCCGCAGATCACGGCGTTACGAGTTTGCTGATTATGATTGACGGGGAGGGTAATTTGGGAGACCCCAATGATGCCATTCGAAAAAAAGCAGTAGAGGCGCATTATAAATGGGTAGCAGCTGCGCAATTTTTGGGTTGTCATTCGATTCGGGTGAATGCTTATGGAGAGGGAAGCGCAGAGGAGGTACAAAAAGCTGCGGTAGATGGCTTGGGAACTTTATCGGAATTTGCCGGTAAGGCTGGAATCAGCGTCATTGTAGAAAACCATGGCAGTTACTCTTCAAATGGCCAATGGCTATCCGGGGTAATGCAACAGGTCAATCAGTCCAACTGTGGTACGCTTCCCGATTTCGGTAATTTTTGTGTGAAAAAAACGGGCCCGGGTTTTTGGGGAGGAGATTGTGTTGAAGAATACGATCGTTATCAAGGGGTTCGGGAATTGATGCCATTTGCCAAGGCAGTCAGTGCTAAATCCCATGATTTTGATGCGCAAGGCAATGAAATGCATACCGATTTTACCAAAATGATGCAGATCGTTAAAGAAGGAGGCTACAAAGGATACGTCGGAGTAGAGTACGAAGGAGACCAACTTGGGGAGTATGAAGGCGTTATGGCGACCAAAAAATTATTGGAAAAAGTATTTGGTCAGATTGGCTGATAAGTTAAAGAAGGAAGGCAATGAGCGTGATGATCATTGCCTTTACCCCAAAAAACCAAATGAAAACTAAATTTTTCGCATAATTGCAGGTCTAACATCAGGATAATTTGATTTGTTTAAAATTTGGGCAAGTTTTATAGGAATTGTCCGTGGAGTGCTAGTTGTTGAGGGTCGGCCAACTAGCTTAGTGGCTCCTATTTTCGGGAGAATGGTGAGTGCTTCTTTCGGGGCAAAGCCGATCAATTGCTTATGTAAGCTATTCAGATCTTGGGCATTGGCTCTTTGGAAGCTGCTCGAGTGATGGATAGGCGTTTACACTGAGCGATTGTGCTCATTTTTAAATCCAATTTGAGTTGGAAGACTTGCTGCTTATTGGAGGGTTTTAATGGAAATTTGACCTCAAGCATCCGCTTTCGGGATTGAAAATGGGAGACTTGAACGAAAAGGAGGAGCCCAAAGTCTCGGACCATCTGGTAAAGAGACTTTGGACTGTTTGAAGTGCTAGTTCACTTCGAGAGTTGTGAAAATACGCTATTGGGAGAGGGTTTAGAAGCAGCCCAAGTCACTATTTTGGAATCCATTTCCACCTCCGTAAGTCCAACCACTAAAGCAAGCATCTCCGGTGTTTTCCCAATGACCTACTCCACCACTTGGAGTAGCGTTCCAAGCCGCATTAATCAAATCCCAGACGTCACCACCCGTTACTTTGACTTGTTCTTCTTTAGTGATTGCATTTTTTTGAAACTTTGCGAATTTCATAATCTGTAAATTTTAAAGGTTAAACTGTAACATAGCAGTTACAGGTAGGGGAATGCCCTCAAGTATTAAACTATTTATTGTTTCCGACTTGTAAACATGGATGTTGTATATAGGCGTCACTGGTAAAGCAACTTAGGCTTTACGAGCTAGCTTTCTCAAAATCCAATAGACTGAACAGTGGTGTTTTTGCTGGGCTACTGAAGTGTTTTGAATGTTAGCTGAACACAGCTTGTGCTGATGCAAAGACGAGCGGGTATTTAGTTTATTCGGATGGGCTATTTTTGTTTTTGCCTCAGCTTAACACGGCTGAACGTACTTTGTTCTTCCCTCAAATGTTAAAAAAACTATATTTTAACAAATCTATTTCTTTTTGTCGTGTACTATTCAAATGGCCGGGGGCTTGCTCCTTTTTGAACTTTATGGATCTCTTTTGTAACGCAGGTAGAGGTTGGGTGGAACAATGGCTAATCGTATCCTGCCAATCCCTTTCAAGTACAAACCATTTCCAATCGGCCCAAATCTGCCTTTGCTAGTTTTGATGTTCAATTGACTGGCTAGGAATCGCCTATTTCGCTTTTACCAGCGGCCAATGGTTGATGTTTTGTTGGATGTAGGCTTTAAATGTTTAGGAAAAATCTTTCTTTCGATTTCCGGCTGGCGCCGATTCTTTCATAAAATTTCATTGCTCTTTTGTTAGTATTGGGGGTTTGCCATTGGATCAGAGAGCAACCAGCTTTTCGCCCTTCTTCTTTTATTTTTTCCATCAACTTTTCTCCTGTTCCGCACCCTCTTGATGCTTTGGTCAAAAACAGGCAATCCATGTAGAGGTATTCATCTGCATCCCAGGTCGAAAATTGTTTCATGTACGTAGCATAGCCGATAAGGCGATGCTCTTTTTCTACAACCAAGCAAAATAAACGCGGAAGATCAGAAAATAAATGTTTGCCCAATTGTTCCTCCTTTTGGTCGGAGTCGTAAGTGGATTGTTCAAAAGCTGCGTGGCGTGCACATAGATCGACCAACTGTTTTAAATCCTTTTTTTGCACAAAGCGTATTTTCGGCTTGGTCTTCATAGGTCTCCTTCGATGGTATCGGCCAAGTACTTGTTGTAATCGGGATGCCCATTTTGTTTTAAAATATGATTGGTCCAGGCTATTCTTTCGTGATTGATGATGGCGAGTTCCCAGACACAGGGGCCCAAGCCATCACCTGATATCTTTTCAAATTCATTTGGTTTTTCGGGTAGGGTCATAAATATGTTGGTATTGAGCATATTTTTGCCCACCCACCAATTGATCAATGAGAAGATTCCTTCCGTTCCAGCGTGTAAGATTAAAAAGGCAATTTTGTCATTGGAGGCATCAAAACTGTTCTCCATTTTTAGCCAATGGGGAAGTTGGTGGAGGGCGTTTTGATAAAAAACAGGATGATTAAATGTTCCAGTTTTAGCTATGATCACCCGGCTATAAACTTATCCTTGCGCGATGTGCGGCCAGGGCAAATACAGCTGCAAGACTTATTGACTGAAGT
>JBCCSR010000015.1:0-16865 GCA_039199865.1 Bacteroidota bacterium | reverse complement strand
TGAACGTTTCCCCTTATCAGCAATTAGCGATTGCTGCGGTGAATAAAAATAACTTAAAGTTGTTAAAAGTGCTATTGAATGAGCAAAGGATCAACGTGAATTTTACTGATCTTGAAGACAAAACATTGTTGATGAGAGCCCGAGCTATGGAGGCTCAAGAGTTAATGGAATTACTCATTAGCCATGGGGCTTATTGATTTTCGTCAATAATTGCTTAAAAAAATAAAAATCAATAGAGGAAATTAAATTATGAATCAAATATTCTTTATTGTTCTATGTTGTTGCTTACTATCTTGTTCTTTAAGAAAGCAAACTGTGCAAGAAAAAAGAATGAAAGTGGAGATATTGGCAATTGACAGTACTAAATTTACAGGTTTTTACATAATAAAGATTGATAAAGGGTTGTCAAAAGACACTTGCCAAATTTTTTCTCAAAAAGAGATTGAAGGAATAAAAAATTATGGAAAAAAAATAAAAGTAGGTGAAGTGTATGAAATGAATTTGAAGTTATTAAAAACTACAAAAAAAATAACTAGTGTGAATCAGAGGTTGTATGAAAGAGATATTAGTGTAGATGGAATTTTTATTTTTCCATTTGATATGTTATCGTATGAGAGTAACAGTTTAAAAGGAATCCATTACTTATATTAATTTAGAGGTTTTCCGAATCAGTATCCGTATAAATCCAAACTCCACAGGTGTAGTGGTATTCGTCACGACTCTATTCGGTTCGGTGGTATCGACTACCTTAATGGTCGTTTAGCTGCCGCGTATCATGCGGATGGTCGTTGGGTAGATTTCAACAAACTTCCGTCGTCTTGATCTCGCCTGACTCGTTGATCAGCCGTCACTCATCAATCTACCTTTAACTCTTTAACCTTGGTATTTTTTGTAACTATTATGTTGTAATACAAAAAAAGAAGCCTCGAATAGACGAAGCTCCTCTTGTGAAACGGTTTCTATTTACAATGGATGACTTAAAATGTTAAGCCAAGATTAAGCCCAAAGCCTGGGCGAACTTGTTCATTCAAATAATCTCCGCGAACGGTTGGGGCGACGACAAAACCATTGACGTTGATCAGGTAGGATAAGCCTAGACGGGCACCAAAACTATTTTCCCAAGTGCTTTCCGTGGCGGTAGTACCTAGTTTATTATCATCGGCAGGGATATTTTGCGTCAGCAGAGTTGGAGCGGCACTCAAGCGGACGTTGCGGGTCAGGTGAAAGCTCACTGGAATACCGGTCAGGATCGAAGGGTTTTCCGCAAAGTTGACTTCTGCCAATGCTCCAACACCTATCACACTGCCCAATCTTTTTTCGTACTCCAAACCCGTTGTTACCTTGTAGTTGTCTGCTCCATCCGTTGTGGCTCCTCCCAAAACCATTAGATAATCATCATGGTAAAAGTCATCATCGTAGCGGTAATCGTTGCTTTCTGCTTTTCGGTCAGAACAAGAAGATCGATATTTCTGGCAAGCTGTTTTTTGGTAGTTGACGTTATCCGTCTTACTCTTGTTGGAAGCTCTTCTGCTTTTATTGCATTGTGCTTGAAGGTGGAACAGGGAAAAGCAAAACAGGAAAGTCAGCAAACTGGAAAAAAGAAGAGGTCTTTTCATGTTAGGAAGGTTTTAGTGAGTAAAAGAGTTAGTTATACAATTAGACAATAAATTGAATAGATGGTTGCAATACCAGAATCAATAGCGAGTTAATGCACTGAACTTTAACATCTATTGACGTCCTTTGTAGGCTGATTTAAAATGGAAAGTCTCACTATAAGTAAGACTTTCCTAGATTCAGTAAGCTACTTTAAGCGTTTGGGACTTTAACCTAGTACTTTATTTAACCACCATTTTTTTACGGGCAAGACTCTGGCCATTCTGCTCAATAGCGTAGAAATAAATGCCACTACTCAACTGACTGGCATCGTAATCCAAGTCTCCCTGGCCACCGGTAATATTGAAAATGTCGATCACTGCACCATTGGTATTGTAGATGACGAGCTTGGCGTTTTTGATGTTTAGTGGGATGTTGTAGGAAATATTGGTGACTCCAATAAAAGGATTGGGTCGATTTTGTTGGAGGTTAATACCAGGGCTACCATTCAAAGTCGAACTACTGCCTTTCTGACTTTCTAAGCGGGCAATTCTTTCCTCCATGGTTTTAATGATCGCCTGTTGCTCTTTGATGGCTTCTGTTAAAACGGGAATAATCATATCGTAATTCATCACATCGTAGTCTGCCAACTCCCCTGTTTCAGTAAACGTAGCTTGTACTGCTTCGGGTAGAATGGTTTTTACTTCATCGGCAATAAAGCCATATTGTTGTCCGGAGTTGAGTCCCAGTTCAGGGAATTGATCGGTGCGGTACTGGTAAGTCACTCCATTGAGTTGGTTAACTAGGTCTAGCGCTCCTCCAATCGATCTCACATTGCGCTTCAACATCAAGTCGGATGGAATCCAAGTTCCACCGGTTGCAACCGCAGAACCCAAAACTTGATAAACGACATTGGTGCCTCCCGTTAGGCCATCAAAATAGGCTGCTAGTATTTTTCCACAGCCTGTCAGACCACCAGTACCTGCGCCAGTTGCATTGTCCTGAACGATGAGCATTGGGAAGTTGCTAAAGCTAGTAGCAGGCAAGCTGACGGTTCCTAGACTAAGCATCCCAACATTGATCGCAGTAATCGAATCTACCTGAGATCGAAAGCCATAGAAATCACAGCCATTGATTGGACCAGGAATTCCTCCGGACTCTCCGATGGAGACAAATTTACCGTTGAGGTCGAAGGGTCCAGTCGGTGGATAATTGCCTAAATTGTCAGTGGCGATCAATTGAGCATGTGCGGTGGAAGCCAAAAAAACCAAACACAATAAATTCAAAAATGTAGTTCTGATAAATTGTTTCATGACGAATAGTTTAAGATTAAAAAATAAGGATTTAGGCCTTGAAGTAAACACGACACTTCAAAGCAAAAAGAATAGATCAACCTTACCCGCGGGAATAAAGGTTAAATTTGTAAAAATATTGTTGTTTTGTGAATGTTGAATGAGCGCGCAGCACAGCCAAGTGAATCATCTATGGACAATTCACGATACTAGAAAGCACCTCCATGCCTTTCCATTCAATCAATGGTTCGGACTGTTTGGGCTAAACAGAAAAAGAAAATGCGAAGCAATGCTAGAGAGTTGTTGTAGAAGAGAAAATAAAAAGGTGTTGTTGGATTGCTATATAATTTAAGTAATGTTTATGAAAAAATCAATGCTTTTAGAGAAAATGTTTAAAAATTAGTGTGGACGGAAACTAGTGGTTAAAAAAAGAAAGCCCTAGCTGTAGCTAGCGCTTCCCGATTAAAATCACAAAAGGAACCTCAACATCGCAGAGGTTCCCAGTCAAAGTCTACTGGTCTACTTGATGACCATTTTCTTTCTGGCCAGGCTTTCTCCCCGGTGTTCGATCGTGTATACATAGACGCCGCTAGCTAAGTTACTGGCATCGTAGTTGATTGATCCTTTTCCATTCGCAATGGTGAGTCGTTGCAGTTCTGCTCCTCTCAAATCGTAAACGACCAACTGTGCGCCATCGATGGTCGGAGGGACATCATACTGAATGGTCGTAACGCCGCTAAACGGATTGGGACGGTTTTGGCTCAAGCTAGTGTTTTTTGTATTTGATTTGTTATTTAAAATCAGTTGCTCTAAGCGTACAATTCGCTCTTCTAAAGTCTCAATGGTTTGCTGTTGTTCTTGGATGAGGTCTGTTTGTTCTAGCAATAGATCATCTTGGCTTTTGATGGCTTCGGTCAAGATGGGAATGACCATTGTATAATTGACCGTAAGGTGGGAATCATTTCCTTCCATATCGGTAGCCATCTGAACGGCTTCGGGCAGAATGGTTTGTACTTCTTGAGCGAGGAAACCGTATTGTAACTTGTCTGTTAAATTCAATTCTGGATATTCGTCAGATCTAAAATTATAAGTGACACCATTTAATTCCCGAACGATATCTAATGCATTGGTCAAGGAATTGATATTGCGCTTCAACTTGCGATCAGAAGTCAACCAAAAATTAGTGGCCAAGGCAGAACCGAATACTTGATAGACAATGTCGTTGACTGGAGGACTGACGATAGAATTGCTATCAAAATACCAAGCCAGTGCTTTTCCACAAGTACTGCTTGCACCACTACCGTTTCCGGTCGTCAACTGTTGCTGGATGATCAGCGGTAGAGTGCTGGTAAATTGAATGGTTGGAAAACTTACTCCGCTAAAAGTTTCGATTCCCATATTGACTGCTTGGAAGTTGTCTTGGGCGCGAAAGCCGTAAGAATCACAGCCTAATCCATTGGGCCCAAGGACTCCACCGGAGTTGCCGATACCGCAAAATTTACCGAAAGGGTCAAAAGGTAGCGCGTCAACAAAAGCAGTACTGACCGCTTGATTGACGACTTGTTGCGCGGTGGAGGTAGATGCGGTGAGGAATAGGCATACTACGATCATCATGAACGTTTGAAATTGATGTTTCATGTCATAAAGGTTTTAAGCATTAATAATAGGTCGGAAGCCATGAGGGTACAAAAAGCCTCAAGGGACAGCCGAATAATATACCTCACCCGCGGGAGTACAGGTCAATGTAGATCGTTTGCTTTTTTTTGATAAGGTGTTGAAACTTCTGTTGTTAAAAACTTGAGCTCAACAAGATGTGATTAGTTTTAATTGTAAGGCCTCAATCCGAAAGAAATGCGATGTTAATGGATTGAGTTATAAATATACACATAAAACAACAAACATGCAAAACATATTTAATGGACTTTATTACAAATGATCTTGTTTGTAGGAGAATGGATCATTTGTAATAAAGTCTAGTGAAGCGAGCATTATTGTTTATCAAAATATCTGACTGTGGGGAGGAGAGTGCTATTTTTGAAATTGTTTTGTTACGTGAGGCGAACGTTATTGGCACAGAATAAGCGGTCAAGAAAGGAACAGGCATTTTGTAGGAACTTGGAATAGTAGCTGCAAGCTCCCAAAACATGAACCCAAGAATAATTGTTAACTTTAAAGATGATCAATAGATAGCACCTCATGGATTCAGATATTTTAAAAGTTGGTATTATTTTAAGCATTGCCTTGTACTTGGTTTATTGGGTGAGTGGTCAACGAAAAAAGTGGAAAATTCCTAAAGTTAAATTTCCAGAAGCATGGAGACGTATCCTTCAGCAGAAAGTGACTTATTATCAAACATTGGATGAAGAAGGGCAAAAACTTTTTGAGTACAAAGTGCAGGAGTTTTTGCTGAACTGTCAGATTACGGGGGTAGAGACTTCTGTAGCACTCGTTGATCGAATACTCATTGCAGCGAGTGCGGTCATTCCTATTTTTGCTTTTCCAAAATGGAAATACAAAAATTTAGACGAGGTTTTGTTGTATCCAAGAATGTTTAGCGAGGATTTTCGGACCCAAGGGGAAGGACGGAATATCCTGGGAATGGTAGGTAATGGCTACATGGAACGAAAAATGATTTTGTGTAAACAGGCACTCCATTTGGGTTTCAAAAATGAGACGGACAAACGCAATACGGCTATTCACGAATTCATTCACCTCATCGATAAAATGGATGGTCAAGTAGATGGGATTCCCAAAGTTCTACTGGAAAAACAATACGTTATTCCGTGGGTAGACATGATTGAACAAAAAATTGAGGAAATTGTGGATAAAAAGAGCGATATTCATCCTTATGCCAAAACCAGCAGGATTGAGTTTTTTGCTGTTTTGGGAGAATACTTTTTTGAACGACCCAAACTTTTGAGAAAGAAACATCCCGAGCTCTATACCATTCTAGAGCAGATCTTCGATCAGGACTTGGCTTTGAAAAAAAACAATTGAATCTAAAATTATTTGAGTAATACCGTCGATGGAACCCGGAAAGGAGGAAGACTTTCTCCGCTTGCGTCCGCTTTCCGAAAGGATGAAACTGTGCGAGTCCGAAATGGAAGCCAACATGATTCTAAAGGAATTGGAAGTGTTGATGAAGAAAAGCTAAATGATTTTCTAAGCGCAATTTATCGATCGCGGCTAGCGGAGGGATCCACCTGGTTGGTGATGCTCAAAAAGTTGGTATTGCTTTTCCAGTCTGCTCGATTAATCGGCGGCTTGCTGTAGTAATCTGTCAATAGTTCGGCGTGTTCAAGATCGATAAAACCAACTTTATCGGCCAGCACATATCCTTCTTCTCCCGATTGGAGGCGAACATACAAATAGGGAACAACCTGAGTCGATTTTCCCTTTCGGATAAATTTTTCGTAATGCTTGAGGATGTACAATTGATTCGATCGATCGATCAGCTTGATTCGCTTAGAAGCTATCGAGGCTTTTTCTTGCAAATAAATGCCCGAATAACGGATTCCACCTTTGACAAAACTATGATTGGCCTCGTAAAGCGTTTCGTAGCGAGATTTCCGCTCGTTCCACAAATAGGTATAGGTGACATATTCCATGCAACGTTCCGTTTTTTTACCCTTGAGCTTTTTCCCAATGTTCACTTTTGCATCACTACAAATGGGATAGTCCACATAGGCGATTCGGATGCTTTGCGGAGCAATTTCAATGTGTTTGAACAAAGACGGAGAAGGTAGATCATCGCCATAGTTGAGGGTCATCCTTTCTTCAAATACCTTGGAAAGAGTGCCTGCCTGGAAAGAATAGACTTCTAAATTGCGGTTTTCTACGTTGGAACCAACGGGAAGGCTACTGGTTTGCACCAATATTTCGGGAATTCGATCTCCCGTTGCGTCAAATAATTCGGCGTGGTGGAGCTCGTAAGCGCCCCGAGCATTGTTGCCACCCACATTGATGTGGACGGAACGACCTCGATCATTGGTGATGACAATATATACTTCTTCGTAGCCAGGGTTGAGGTAATCTTGTTCGTGAAAATTGTCTCGCCCTTCGATAGTAGCCACCCAAAGGGTAGCTTGATCAAAGCCATTGTCGAAATGGTATTTTTTTTTGTGGAAAGGTTGAAGAACGGTTTTGACTTTATCATCTGGAACGATTACCGCCAAGCCATCCCCATAAATCCAACCACTTTGCCCATCCTCACTTCGTACCCTAAACCACTTGAATTTTTGATTTTCCGAATCATCGGTATGTTCCTCAATGCTTTCTCCCAGTACTTCAAAAAGGTGTCCCCCTTTAAAAAAAGTGTTGGAAGGTTTGGAAAAAGTGCTATCGGTGTAAAGAGTAACGGAGTTGAGCGTAGTTGCTGCTCTGGATTTAAAAATGATATCGGTCGCCTCTGCTGCCGGAGCAAACATCCCGAAATAGACCAGGAAGAGTATCCACTTGTTCATGCGACGGAAAGATTTACGTTCTCTAAGCACAATAATACCTTCAATTATTGAGCCGTACCGCTTGGGTCAACTGTAGTTAAGATAAATTTAACCGCTTTTCGACAAAAAAGAGGCCCGGTACGGCCAAAATGTACAAATAAAACGATGTCTTGGCTTATGAATTATATCCCTACGCGCTAAAACAGGAGCAGGAATAGTCAAAAGCATCGCTTGTATTAGTTAAATATGCATATGTAACGTCAGATTGGCAAATAGGTTGCTCTACGATATCTTCGCCTTATTTCTTATTAGGGCATCCACCAAAGTTTTACATCATTTTCATCCCCACCCATTCGGCTGACTTGTTCGTTGTAATTATCCGTATTAAACGTACTTTCCGATGGAGGATATTTAAAACGGAAGAAGCGGTTGGGAGCTTTTTCACGAGGAAGTAAATGGCTCTGCCGTGCTAGGCTGAATGCCTCCCAGGGTTGTCGAAATGCATCGATCCATCGTTGGGTATAAATGAGTTGGAGTTTGGTCATATCATCACTAGCAGAGAAGAAACTGTACTTGGGATGATTGGCAACATTGAAGAAATCAGCAACTGTCAGAATGGGAGATTTATTTTCCCAGATGGTAGAGTTGACCATAATATTTTGCCAAAATTCCATTGATTCCAGGATTCCCAGTTGATAATTAAAATCGGCATTGAAGGGATCAGCCGCTACGCCAATGCCCCGCAAGAAAACCTCGGCCAGCAAAAATTTGACTTCAGCACTGGTCATGATGATTTCCGGAATGTCCAGCTCATCGCGAATCAAGTAGTAATTGACGGATGAGTAGATATTACCAGCGCCTTTATTGCCATAAGCATTGTCTCTGGCGTTGGAATAGGGCGCACCGCCAGACTGCGGCGTTGCATCACTAGGAACCTGTGGGAAGGGAATCCACTGTCCACTGTTATTGGGTTCGAAAAAGATGTAAAGTCTGGGGTCGATGACTTCTCCATTGTCGTCACGCATGTAGTCCCACAAATTACTTCCCATCCGAATTTTATTGTGTTCGCGGAAAGACCAGTTGACAGACTGGTTGGTCCAACCCTGTTCGCGTGGATGCATCAATACATCTCCCTCCGCAACAATAAAGGAAGCACCGGAAGTGAGCAAATCGCTAATTCGGCTGGCCACATAATCGGGTTCTTTGTCGTACAAGCGAACCAAGTAGCGCAGCAACAATGAATTGGCAAACTGGGCCCAGCGGTTTCGATCGTTGCCAAAAAAGGTATCAAAGACACCAAAGCTGAGAAAATCCTCTCCCGAACTGGTTTGCCCTTCACTGTTGGTCAGCATATCGGAGGCCCAGATCAAATCGTCGATTAAAGACTTGTAAATGCTTTCGTGCTCATCGTACTTCGGACGTAGAATGCTGTTGTCGTCGAAAGCTCGACCCGCTTCCGAGTAAGGAATTGCGCCAAAGAAGTCGGTAATCTGAAAAGTCTTATAAGCCATAATAATCTTCAATTGTGCTCTGACCAGATTGGGGGCATCAGGGTCACCACCGTGGCTGTCAAAACGACGCTCTAGCTCTCTCGCATTTTTAAGTGCGCTGTAGTAATTGCTCCAGACATACTCTGCACCTCCTTCCACATTGCCAAAGGTTTCGGCAGTGACCACGGCCAATTCGGTAATGTCGTACAACTTTTCATTGTGTAAAAACAATTGTCGATTCCAGCCCAAGCGGAGGGACTCGATGATGCCATTGAACAGCGGACCATCTTGCGCAGCCGTTGGAAAGAGTGGATTTTCATTGAGTTCTTCAAAACCATCATCACAAGACGGTATCCACAGACAAATCAATAATAAAAGTATTGCGTATTTTTTCATGTCAATTGCGATCTAATATAAAACCATCTTCACTTATGCCTGATCAAAGACCAAGCGATAAGCGAATGCTAAAGGAACGGATACCCGGTAATGAAGCCCATTCCAAACCCTGAGCATTTCCGGCGCCGTTGGTGCCCTCAGGATTGATGCGATCGGGCAGAGAGGTATACCAATAAAATAGGTCACGGCCCACCAAAGAAACTTGTAAACTTTGAAACAAGGGTTGTTTCCCAAAAAGTGTGTTGGGAACATCGTAACTCAGGGAAATTTCTCGCATTTTGATCCAAGTATTGTCCAGAATACCTGGGCTAGTAAGTAATTGACCCCAACCGCCAGCATTCGGTAAATATTTGTAATAATAATGGACCACTTGATCATTGGTTCGTCCATCAGCATAAACGCCTGGAAGAACGACACCGATGTTGCGGACATTTCCGTCGGGGTCTTCGTAGGGCAAACCATTGCCCATTCTTTCGACCAGCGTCTCCGGACTTTGTCCGGTTTGCAAGCCAATCACGTAAGAACCTGCATAAATGTCGCCACCAATTTTGGCATCAACCAGGGTATTTAAGCTAAACCTTTTGTAGCGGGCTCGCATGGTCCAGCCACCCATAAAATCGGGAGAGGCATCGCCTACGGGGACTAGATTTTCGCTGATCAGATAATGCGTTCCTTCATCGTTGAGGATGGGCTGTCCCGTCTCTTCGTGATAGACATAATCGTAGCCGTAAATGGTCCCATAGTTTTGCCCCTCTTGAACCGAAATATTGGGACCAAAGAGGCCCCAAATATTGGCTAATTCTAGGGTGTTCGCACCTTCACCGAGGCTGAGAACGAAATTGCGATTGCGGCTAATATTGATCCCCATTTCGACCAACCAATCTTTGCGCTGCAAAACAGTGGCTTTCAAACCCAATTCAAAACCATAGTTTTCCAGCACACCACTATTGATGCGGACCTGTCCGACCCCCGAAGAAGAGGGAACTGGGGAATCCAAAATCTGATCGAAGGAGCGAATATAGTAGTAAGTGAAGTCCAAGTTGATTTTATCATCAAATAAGCCAATCGTCGTTCCTAGCTCATAGGAATTGGCAATTTGCGGACGGAGTCCAACGGGAGGTTTGACTCCGGGAAGCGTGGCGGTTTGCTGGTTAGCAAAGGTTCCCGTGTTGTAAATGAAATCGAGCAGGAAGGGATCGGTATCCGTTGCCGTTTGTGCAAAAGAGGCCCTTAGTTTCCAAAAGCTCAGCCATTTAAAAGGCAATTGAAAAGACTCTGTTAAAATATAACTCAAAGAGGCAGAGGGATAGAAGTAGGAATTGCTTTCCAGTGGTAAAGCTGAAGACCAATCATTTCTACCCGATAACTCCAGGAATAAAAATCTTTCGTAAGACAAATTGATAAAGCCATAGAACGAGTTGATCTTTTTATCGAAACGAATCTCAGAAGGCAAATTATTTTGGTCTGGATTTCTAAAATTGTTGAAGGTGAAGAGCCAAGGGTTTTGCCAGTTTTGGGCAACGGCTTTGATGCCGTATTGACTACGTCCCCACTGTGCTCCCCCAAAAGAAACCTTCACTCCGAAAGGAGAATTAAAGACATTGTCTTTAAAAGCCGTCACCAAAAATTCATTGTTGACGACGCGATCGCGAACGAGTTCGTTACTGTATCGCGCTCCATTCACCCCAGTGGCATCGACGGGATCAAAACGTTCCTCAAATT
Organism: Bacteroidota bacterium; assembly: GCA_039199865.1. GTDB lineage: Bacteria > Bacteroidota > Bacteroidia > Chitinophagales > Saprospiraceae > JALZUU01. The sequence continues at coordinate 5,930 of JBCCSR010000015.1, read as the reverse complement.
GATTGAGATTAAAATCGAGTCCAGTTCTTCCAGTGATGCTCAGCCAACTAAAAGGTGTAAAGGCTAGCCCCAGACTACCGATCAATTTGTTGCGGCTCAAAAAAGTGTTTTGATGCCAGGTGTTCCACCAAAGATGCTGAGGCGTAAAGGTAAAAGGATAGCGACCGTTGTAATCGTACTGGGTGCCATCCTCATTGAAGTTAAGGGTTTCTTCCAGACCTTTGTAGGAGCGAGGCCAAGAATACAAAATGCCTTTCCCAAAAGAAGAGTTGTTATCATCCCCCAATGAAGGACTATTTTTTCGATTAAAGTTGATGTAGGAAATGGCTACATCGGCAATCAGGTTTTTGTGAATTTCCAAATTGCCACCCAAATTGGCCGTATACTGTTGAAAGTCAGAATTGGGAACGACCGCAGTATGGTTTTGCGCCGTCATCGACACCCGCATCGTACTGCGCTCGTTTCCACCAGAAAAACTAATGTTGTGGGTCGTAGTAGAACCATTGCTGAAAAACTGTTGTAGATTGTCCGGTTGAGGATCAAAAGAGCGCAACTCACCATCCCACCAGCGGACCATCTGGCCCTCCATCTTGGGCCCCCAAGACATTCCCGTAGAGTAAAAACCAAATTGTTCGGTAGTGGGTCGACCAAAAGGACCATTGCTGGAATGCACATCAGCGGGGTAAACAAACTCCCCATCCCCATTGGTGTTGAAGGCAGGATCCAGTAAGTTGATGGGCCCACCTGCTCCGTAAATATTCTGAACCTCGCGATAGCGGTAAGGACTGATGACTTTATGAGTCAGAGAATACTGAATGCCCAGCCCCTTCCGTTTGTTTCCCCTTTTGGTCGTAATCAGGATAACGCCGTTTGCCCCGCGTGTTCCATATTTTGCTGCCGCGGTTGGTCCTTTCAAAATATTGAGGTCTTCAATATCTTCCGGATTGATGAGGTTGATGGCGGAGCCCCAATCTGCTCCTCGACCAATATCCGTCAGGCCTGGGTTGTTTTCAAGTGGAACGCCATCGACAATAATCAAAGGTTGGTTGTTGCCTTTGATATTATTGTTGCCTCGAATGGTGATCCGAGTAGTTCCCCCGTCAACTCCATTGGCATTGGCAATGTTAACGCCAGCAGATTTTCCACTGAGCGCATTTACGAGATTGGGGGCAGTCGATTTGACAATCTCGTCTCCATCGAATTTTTCGGTAGAGTAGCCCAGCTCGCGTTTTTGCCTTTTGATGCCAAGTCCAGTCACAACGACTTCATCAATACCAACCATTGCCGTACTTAGCGTAATGTCAATCGTTTGGCGGTTATTTACGGAAACACGTTGTGTCTCATAGCCGATATAAGTAACCGTGACCGTCGCATCCGAGCGCGTTAGCTCCAATTGATATTTGCCTTCCCCATCGGTTGCCGCCCCTCGATTGGAGCTTTCTTCTACCAGGGTGACTCCGATCAAAGGTTCTCCTTCCGAATCCGTGACGGTTCCAGAAATCATAAACTGACCAAAGCTAAGTTGAGTACTCCAACAAAAAAGCAGGCTCAACAACAGTATTCGATTTAATTTTTTCATCATCCTTTCTCTTACTGGGTCACTACTAGTTTTTTATTGATGTTGAACCCATTTTTATGGGTAATGCTCAGAAAATAAATGCCGCTTGGGGCATTGATGCTCAAGTTGGTGGTGTTGCTTTGTAAAAGCGTTCTTTGTAGCACTTGACCATTGACGTCGATCAATTCTAGACGACTTCCTTCCAAAATGGGATCGCTATTGATTTGAATCTGGCCAGCAGTGACTGGGTTGGGAGCAACTTGTAAATTAGCTGCTGCGATGGCTACTTCATTGGTGCTGACTACCCCTCCAAAAAGGAATTTGGACACATCATCTCCAAAGTTTTGATCAGATGGATGGCTCACCACTCCGAAGAAGGTATTTTCAACACCGGGATTAAAACCAGCAAGCGTACTGAAATCGTGGGTCCAAGTTGCACCGGGAGCAAGGCTGGTATTGACCATTTCACTGGCAATTAAAACATTGTCGATGTAGTAGCTGACCATAAAGTCAGCAATGTTTTCACTGCCGTTATTGCGAATCGTAATGCTTAGAGCGTCGAGGTTTTGACCTCCTCCAGATCCAGAGATGGTAGGCGTAATGGCATCGCTCACCAAGTTGCGATAGTCTTCATATCTTTGGCTACTTTGCTCTATGAAATACGACCAGATGCGATAGTGCGGCTCAGTGTGGGTGTTGCCATTGTATCCAGTGTTGAGGAGATTGGTATAATCTTGAAGATCGTAATCCAATTCTACGGTAGCGCCAGCACTTACAGCACTAGTTGTCGCTACCGTGTAAGGGATGACTTCCTGTCCTGGGCACCAACCCGCTCTTGGAAACAGCCAGTTGCCCGCCTGATTGGCACAGACGTTGGCGCTACAATCGGGCTTCCACAAAAAGTGATTGTCAATGACGTTGCCATTGAGCATGAAATTGTGTGTGGTTTGTGAGAACTCAGCGGCATTATTGGTATTGCCTTGTCCGTGTCCGGAAATGGTCATTCGGATGTGAGAGGCTTCGGTAAGGTTGTCGACATCTACGCTTACCGGTGGGAGATTGTCATCGATGCTTGGATCGCCATAGACCCAGTAATCTGTTTCCCAAAGGGGGCTAATTTTGTAAAAAGGAAAAGGATCATTGCCCTCCACCAATTCCAAATCGATGGTGACCGACCAGCCGGATTGTCCCCAAACTTGGACAAAAGAATGGAAAGTTACTGGCCCTGCGAGTACATCTTTAAAGTCGGTAACGTCTACCGTCCAGGGGCCACAAGCAATACCATAAGGAGTAATGTAGCGGGCAATTTCAAAGGTACCCTGGCTGGTTTCTGCATTGACTTTGGCGGGTTGATCCCAGGGATCGCAACCACCAGATGGGCAACTCAGATCGATATGTAGCAATAGTCTTTCGTATTGTTCCAAGCTTGCGGGGAGTACGACACTGCTAAAATGATTTTGTCCTCCCGATCCAAAATTATGTGTTTTGGCTTCAAAAAGGCGAACAGTATTCCCAGCTTGAGTGCTAATGATTAGTGATTTATTGTTGTTGAGTAAGTTTTGATCCTCGGGGTGAGAGGCAGTGATACTGAGTTCGGGATTATTGATGCCGATTAGATCAACTGGGGTCCGCAATTGATAGTTGATTTGGTCACCAGAGAGCAGGGTTTGTGATACGGTTTCTGTAAACTGATCATTGCCGTTGACGGCTACGGTCAAATTGATATCACTGAGGCTTTCCAAGCCTAAATTTTTGAGATCTACGCTCAATTTGATCGGACGGGTTTTCATGTTGACCACGTCAATTCCGCCAATAGGTAAGAGCGATACGTCGTACTCTGGAATGGTAAAACCACCCACCCAGTTGCTTTCATCCATATTGAGGAAAACAGCAGAACAGTTGGCATCCACCAAATTGGTAGTCGTGGTCCCCGTGCCTTCATTCATTGGAAAATAGGCCATCAAATTGGCTTCTGAGCCCGTGTAAGCCGTGCTGATATTGTCGGCAATTTCCGACTGGGTTTTAGCGACATTCCACATGCGGACCTCATCTATGATGCCATCAAAATGGCGCCCTCCAAAGCCAGGAGATGAACCGATGTTGAGGTTGAGATCGTTGGTTGAAATCGTTCCGGTATAGGTTTTATTGGCAGAGGCTTGTCCGTCAATATAGAGCGTCATGATGCCATTATTGATGACAATAGCTACGTGATGCCATTGTTCGACGTTCATGATGGAGGAGGTGGCCACTTCTTCCCAGGCATTATCGACTGCCATGACGAAAGAAAGGCGTCCGTTATCCCCAGCTCGAAAGGCATACCCTCGATCGGGGCCCTGAGTATCTTTATTGACAATACTGCCCATCCAGGCTTGAGATTTCCAGGCATTGGCATAGATCCAGGCTTCGATGGTGTAAGTATCCGTCACATTAAGGGCGGGTTTGTGACTTACCTCCAAACCAGTTGCGGCACCATCAAGGGAGAGGCCAAAGTTTTGGGCATCCAATAGAAAGGTACTGACTAAGAATAGACTGAGTAGTTGAATTTTTTTCATATTCCAGGTTTCTAATTGAGCAATAAGTGAAGATGAACAAATTTAATAAATCTACATCGATTTTTTGCTCAGTAAAGAGCAAATAGCTGACGTTTGCTGAATTTAGAAATCTGGAGCTCAAGTGTAGTTTGGGAGGTAAAAAGGGCGATATGTTCCCCTTGGTATCTCGGAGTGGGAGTACTTATTTGGGATTGGACCAATGGAGGCGGCCAAGAAATTTTGCTTTAATGCTTTGTGGGGCGATGGGCCCTAGCTCGCGGGAGTCAAAGGATTTGTAGTGATTGTCCCCCAAAACGAAGTATTTTTCTTTCAAAATGAGCCATTCTTTCTGTTCGTCTTGCTGGCTTACCCAGTTTCGATCCTGGTCAAAATATTGTTCGGACGGCTGATCGTAGTAAAATTCGAGTTGATATCCTTTGTTTTTGATAATGAACTTTTTGTAGTCTTCTGTTCCGATGAAGATGCAGGTATCTCCCGGGAGGCCGACGATGGTTTTGACCAACAGATTTTCGATTTGGTCGGAAGCATAGGAAAAAAAGACTTTATCTCCTCGACGGAACTGCTTAAAAGGGCTTAGTAGAGGACTGTACTTCAGGGCAATGACCTTGATTCCATCATCCAGAGAGCCCTTCATGGAATCTCCGTGGATTGTAAAAATTCGAAAAAAGCAATTGAAGAGGATCAATCCCGTGAAACTGATGATGAAGGCCAGTTTAATTTTCATGTCAGAAGTCGATTTTTAAGGTGTATAGTTGAGGATGAGTATCCTTTTCTGTCTTTAGGACGAGCATCAGTTCATCTTGGTTCATTAAGGTAAAGTCTTGAATGTGATATGGGAGTTGCAAGGCTTTAATGGGCTGCCCATCGTAATTGATGATGTGCAGTTGAGGTGGATTATTACCGTCGGCTTCGGAGCTTGCATGGCCCTGATAAACGATGTAATGGTAACCATACTTTGATTGAACATGGGTATATTGGAGTTTATTCCTGGGATCAGGAAAATCATTGACAATAATGGGATTGATTTGTTCAATATCTTCGTAGTAAATACTGTGTAAAAACTGGCCTTGTAAGTTGTATTGGTCCAGTCGGTTAAATAGGATGTAGGCGATAGATAGTACATTGTTCTCAGCATCAATACTGGAGCTTGCGGTGAAAATGAGATCCGTCACTGCTTTGGAATAATTCTTTGTAATGACTGGTTTTTCGGTGCTCCAATGGAGTTCCTTCTTGGCGATATCATAATTGAACACTACGCCATTGGCCCCTCCTCCCAAGCCTAAAATGGAATGATGTGCAGGGTTGAAATAAATGCCTTTGGGCATGTACAAGTTAGGGCCTCGGATTGTCCGAGTCACGATCTCAGTTTTTCCCTCCAGGATGGCCTTGATATCAAAAAAAGTGAGGTAGTGGCTCCCGTGGTCATAACTAACAAATTCCAGCTGATCTTCTTGTTGAATGAATTGACAATCACACTGTGGGTTGTAGAGTAGATGCTCCCCTTCTTTGTTGCCAAAGCTAGCCAAGAAATTGCCCTCTCGATTGTAGAGATAAAAGTAATGGTCGAGGTGTTCTTCGTCAGCATAAATCAAAACTAGGTCTTGGATAAAGCAGACTTTTTCCGGATTGATTAGCCAATTGTGTTCGTAGGGAAACAATTGAATTTTGGCTTCCTCCTTGGTGGCGAATTGGTAAGTCAATCCTTCATGCTCTTTTGTACAGCCGAGGAAAAAGATCAACAAACTGAAGGAGAGAAAGTATCTTTTTGTTATCATAATTAACAGGCCTACTTTGAGGGAACAAGAACGAAGAGATAAGTC
>JBCCSR010000014.1:0-17965 GCA_039199865.1 Bacteroidota bacterium | reverse complement strand
GGTTGAAATAAAAAAAAGAGCATTATTATGGCGAATGAATTATCTATTTCTGAAAAATTACGTCAGTTGTATGAACTTCAAACGATTGATTCTCAGATAGACGAAATTGCTATCTTGAAGGGAGAACTACCGATGGAAGTTCGCGATTTGGAGGACGAAATTGTTGGTTTACAGACCAGAACTGAACGTTTGAAAGGGAACATCGACGATTTGGAATCTAATGTAGCCAACCACTACAACAACATTAAAGAATCAGAGTCACTGATTGAGCGGTATGAGAAGCAGATGAATAATGTAAAGAACAATCGAGAATACGATGCCTTGTCCAAAGAATTAGAGCTTCAGCGCCTGGAAATTCAGTTGTCCGAGAAGAAAATCCGAGAAGCCAAAACCTTCATCATCAACAAGCAAGAGACTTACAAGGCTTCCGAAGAACGATTGAATTCCCGTAAGGCTGACCTTGAGACAAAGAAGGTGGAGCTGGAGAAAATCATCGTAAAGACGGAAAAAGAGGAGGAAAAGTTGATCAAAAGGTCAGAAAAGGCCCGTAAGAAAGTAGAAGATCGACTGTTGAAAGCTTACAATAAAATCCGTTCGAGTTATCGCAATGGTTTGGCGGTAGTATCGGTTTCTAGAAATTCATGTGGAGGATGTTTCAATAAAATTCCCCCTCAAGTACAAGTGGAGATTGCGCTACACAAAAAGATCATTGCTTGCGAGCATTGTGGACGAGTATTGATTGACGCTTCGATTTTTGAAAGAGAATCAAAAGAAGCGGAAGCATAACTGGGCTGCTTATTGAGTGCCCCAAAAGGACGCAAAGGCGGAGTCATTCTTCTGTTTTTGCGTCCTTCTTTGTTTGTAGGCCTTCCAATGTGATTCCTCAAGTCGTATTTTTTTGTGGATCAACAACAGGATCAAGCCCTTTCTCGTTTCTTTCTAAAGATGCCTTTCCAATACAATATCAAGCCAAGTTTAAAGGTACTTCACTCATGATTCGACGCTTCTACTGTATTTTCCTTTTTTTATCATTGAGCATTTCCACGACGGTGGGTCAGGGGTACTTTTCCTTTAGTTCAGATACCAAAGCAGCTTACGGGAAAGTCATGGAATTAAGGGTGGAGGAAGCTAGTTTGTTGCTGGCCAAGGTCAAGCGGGAAGAGCCCGAGAATCGGATGGTTTATTTTGTGGAAAACTACCTGGATTTCATTCGTATTTTCATTGATGAAAATGAGCGAGAATTCGAAAATTTGGAGAAAAATAAGGCCCGACGAATTCAACTGATCAAAGGAGGGGACCGGACTTCTCCTTATTATTTGTACACCCAAGCGGAGATCAAATTGCAATGGGCACTGGTTCGGCTCAAATTTGGAGAATACATCACCGCACTTTATGAGGTGAAATCCGCTTACAAGCTGCTCAATAAAAACCTCAAAAAGTTTCCCGATTTTTTACCGAGTAAAAAGAGTTTGGGCATCTTACATGCCTTGGTGGGCACCATTCCCGACAATTACCGTTGGGCATTCAAATTTCTCTCGGGGATGGATGGAACCATCGAGCAAGGCCGGCAGGAAATTGAAGAGGTCTTGGAATTTGCTCGACAGCAAGGCGATTTTTTATTTGAGGAGGAAACCCTGGTGATTTATTCTTTTCTCCTCTTACACCTCAATAATAATCAAGAAGAAGCCTGGCGCTTAATTCAGTCAGGAGGACGGCTCAACCCCGCCCAAAGTCCACTCGCTTGTTTTGCCATTGCCAACATGGCGATGCGGATCGGCAGAAATGACGAGGCCATCCGCTTATTGGAAAATCGGCCACAAGGAGAGGGCTATTATGCTTTCCACTTCCTAGATTTTATGCTGGGTTTGGCCAAGCTTCGACGACTCGATCGCGACGCGGATGTTCATCTAGAACATTATATCCTCCATTTTCGGGGACAAAACTACATCAAGGAGGCCTATCAGAAACTGGCTTGGCATCACCTTTTAAATGGAGATGAACCGCGGTACAAACGACTGATCAAACAATGTAAAATCAAAGGCCAGGCTAGCGTCAGCAACGATAAGAGTGCGAAAAAAGAGGCACAGCAAGGCATTATACCTCATCCTATTTTACTCAAGGCTAGAGTCCTCTTTGATGGCGGTTATTACCAAAGGGCTTATCAATTGTTGGCCCAACATTCCCCGGATCAGTTTTCCGATCCAGGACTACGCCTGGAATATGTATATCGTTTAGGGCGAATTAGCGATGAGCTGGATCAGCTTCCCTTGGCTTTTCAATATTATCAGCAAACCATTGATCAAGGACGGGAGCAAAAATACTATTACGCCTGTAATGCTGCCCTCAAATCTGCCATTCTTTACGAGGAGCAAAAAGACTATGTCAATGCCGAAAAGTACTATGAGCTCTGTCTGAGTATGAAGCCCAATGAATACAAAAGTAGCTTACACGGAATGGCCAAAGCGGGTTTGAATCGGATCGAGAACCGATGATTACCGGATTAAACTTACCAGTCTGAATTTTGATAAGCATCGATCAAGTTCTGATGGAACTTTTCCTGGAAGGTTTTGACTCCATCTAGTGCCAAACATCGCAATTTATTCCATTCTTTTTTTGTAATTCCAGCGAGACCATTTCCACAACTTTCTTCGGTGATCAGATTGGGACAAGATTGAATGAAGGTCTGGTTGTTTCGCTCAACATGCTCCAGATAGCCGATGGTTGTTCGGTATCTTTGATCTTTAAATTCTAGACGAAAGGAAAAATAAAAATAATGATCTTCCTCGTTTAAAAGCCGTTTATGTTTGACTAGAGTAGCGAAGCGAGCATAAATGATGCCCTCTTGCCAATTGTTGAATTCAATGTGCTCTTCTGGTTGGTTCAACATTTCTGTCAGAGCTAGGAGCCCATTGCGATAGAGTTGATCGATTTTTATGCTATCCACCTGGACCACCTCTTGGATGCGGAAAACGTCATTTTTGGTAGGTATGGTACAATCTTGGGCAAAACTGTAGAGAGGGAGAAGGAGCCCCAAACTTAGAAATAGATTTTTCATAAGGCTATTTTTTGATGATTGGAAATTTGAGGAAGGAGCCAAATGCTTCATGGCTCTAGTAAAAAGACTGTTAGGAAAGGGTTTTCCCCTATCGAAGGACTCAAATTTAACGATCCAATTCTCTAAACAATTGACCCAATACTAAAAAATGATGGGTTTATTCTCCATTTGAAGCCATCTTGGCGCTATCATTCGGTTCCCTGAAAAGACTCAATCGGGAGATCCATTCTTCTTGCAAGTAACGTATAACGTTGAGAAACTGTTGTCTTTATCTGACCTTCTTTTGCTGTGTATCCTGTGGGCTTCAAGTACCAAAACCTATTTTCTTGGTCAATTGCTCCGTCGATTAATGATCTCTTAGTTTTGCCTTCTGGCGTAGCCTAGGCACCAATAGCTTGGTAATCTCTTCAGGGGGGTGCGCTTCAATCATTCACCAGTGAAGGCCTTTTAAAGTATAGTCCAGAAAGTCCAATTGCCGATGGGCAAATAAAAATTTCGTAAAAAAATACTTACGAGGTAGGTCTTTTACTGACTTACCTGTCTTTAAGGTGTTTCTTTTCCATTGATAAAAAACGTAAGCTATTTGATCCAACATTACATTTCTCAGTGTTTGTATGAAGTAATTTAAAATGTAATGACGATGAACATATCAAAGCAATATACTGGTCTCCTTTTTCTGGTTTTGTTTTTTACTGCCTGCCAGTCGGATGAGAATGATTTTAATCCAGAAGTAGATGAGCCACCTCAAGTTGGCAACAATGGAAATGGCAATAACAATGATGGCCTTATCGCCTTACCTACAAACGTAGTTGCTCCAGCAGATAATCCATCGACCAATGCCAAAATTGATTTGGGGCGAGTATTATTTTGGGATCCAATATTGTCGGGAGAGCGAGATGTTGCTTGCGCTACTTGCCACCATCCTGCCCGCGGATATAGTGATGGCTTGGATCTACCTATTGGCGTGGGGGGCGTCGGGTTTTCAGAAAATCGAATGGTAGGATATACGGGATTCGTAGAGCGAAATTCTCCAACCATCATCAATACGGCTTTCAACGGAATCAATGACGACGGAATGGTTGACCCCGAAAATGCACCGATGTTTTGGGACAATCGAGCCAATGGCCTAGAAGAACAAGCATTGCTGCCACTTCATTCGTTTACAGAAATGAGAGGGCAGGCCTATCCGGAAAATGAGACCCTACCACAGGTGGTTGAGCGATTACGAAGCATTCCCGCTTATGTTGGACTGTTTGGAGATGCCTTTGGAAACAACAGCATTAGTGCCGAAAACATCGGCAAAGCATTGGCTGCGTTTCAGCGAACCATCGTTGCCAATAATGCCCCTTTTGATCGGTATCAGCGAGGCGATGAAGCGGCGATGAGTCCATTACAAATTGCAGGGATGAATACTTTTCAGCGAGTGGGCTGTGATGATTGCCATAGTGGTCCTATGTTTTCTGATTACGAACTCCACGTCCTGGGGGTTCGGGAAAACGACAAACTAAATGCTCCGGATGCAGGCAATGGGAATTTTGCCTTTCGGACGCCTACTTTGCGCAACCTAAATTTCACGGCTCCTTACATGCATAATGGCGTTCTTGAGACCCTCGACGAGGTGTTGGACTTTTATGATAACAATAACAACCGATCTCAAAATCCAAATGTCAATAACAACCAATTGGATAATGACCTTAGGCAGTTGAATAATCTCAACAACCGGGAAATCGATGAGATCATCGCTTTCTTAGGCAGCTTGAATGATTCCGGTTTTGACCGAACTGTTCCCACTTCTGTACCAAGTGGGTTGCCGCCCGGAGGAGCCATTCAGAATTAGCAAACATTCAATACCAAACATAGCTTCAATTATGCTCCTACTACAGTGTCACTTTGCTGGCGTGATCAGTGGATTGGAATTGATCAAATGGACCGTCAATTTGAATCCAATTCAATCACTTGGCATCGTGCCGCTGAGTAGGGATTGATGCGGCCCTCTTCCTACTGCTCTCGCCCCGCGAATTCCCCCCAAAGATTTTTTACTAAATTCTCAAAAAATACCCCATGCAATCTATTGTTGCATGGGGATTGTTATGTGTCATGTGAGAGAGTGGGATAATATTGATTTAATTAATAACACTGATTTTTTCTACTGAGCAATTGCCATCCACACACACTTCGAAGAGGTATAAACCTGAAGTTAAATCCTCGATTTGAATGGGCCTGAAATGCCTGCCTTGCGACCAGTCTTCATCGATGGAATAGACGTTGAGTTCCATGCCACTGATATTCATGAATCGAGTACTGACATGTGCATCCTGTTCTAAGTCCAAATAAAAGTTGAGTTGATCTCTCGCAGGATTAGGGAACAGATTGTAGTTGGGCGCAGACTGCTTGGCAAGTTGTTTTTCTTCCAGCCCTTCCTCCAATGCTTCTTCTTGTCTAATATCTGCTTGGTATTCGGAGCTTCCACAAAATGATTTAAGATCCACTTCAGAAATGGGAGATAAGCCTTCGTGAGGATAAGGTTCTTGGATGATCAAATTGATTGACGGGCTTACACCTGGCGAATCAAAATCTGGAAACTGATCAGTAATGTCGAGCATCACGATCTCATCTGCTGCAAAAAGGTTGACGACAACGCCGTCATCGGTGGTCAATTCTCCAATGATATAAATGGTATTGGCATAAATATCTTGAGAGCTGCTAAAGTTTTGTGTATTGAGAGTAATGCTTTCTTGAATGTCGATGGCATTGTAGTCGGTAGTGTTGCAAATGGGATTGTTGGTATCCGTACAAGCATCTAAATCCGCAAAGTCAATCTGGTTTTTTTCGCCAAATTCATAAGTGTAAACTTGTACGGTTTCGTTGACTTCCCCGTAGGCATTGGGTAGAAATTTGTAGTTGGCAATAATCTTCAATCTAAAATCGAATAAATCCAGTAAGGCCGGATACTGATCTGCCTGATGGGAATGATTCATCGCCAGCTTTTTAAACTTCTCGGTAAAGCGTAGGTCATCTAGTCGATCGATAGGAACCAGAGCCGTTTGGAAAGTGAGTTTAGTGTCGATGCCCGAATTACCAGGATTCGTGCCGTTCACAATATCAAGCGAATCAAGTCCATATTTCTTCCAAAGTTGATAATTATAGAGCTTCAACACTGGAAATTTATCGAGTAGCTCCAGTGGCTCTTCGGGAGGTAAATCTTGTGGAAATTCGATCCAGGAAAGATCAAAAGAAGGAGACAGTATTTTCGCCATAGATTGAGCCGCATCATAAGAGGCAGTATCCGTAATATTGGTATATGGACTATTCTCTGGTAGTCCAATCAGGTTGGCAATGATCACATCATCTTCATCTCCGTCGTAGCTAGCACCATAGATGTCGGGAATGGCTTCGTGTAGGGTAGCATCCCAAGGACTGTAGACATCAAACTCAATGGCAGCGTAGATTTCGGTCGCTTCCATGTCGATCTCCGCTGCTGGGTTGAGTGCGTATTCCAGTGGTTCTTCGATGGCTACTCCGAAACCGCCCAAGGCCTCTGAGTTTTCTCCTCCCCAATCGTGTGCATATTGCATTTTAGGGGTTTTCAACAAAGCAAATAAACCTGGAAGTTCATTGTAAAAGGTGTGTTGCGTCCAGGGGACATCTGCGCGAACCGGAGCGAAACTCCCAGGAGATAGCAATTCAATATTGGCAAAACTCCCCGAATTGCTATCATGGGTGATGGTACCTACAATCGCTGCTTCTGCTTCTAAATAAGTGATATTGGGAGCAGATGGATTGATTTGTTTGGAGGCAAAACCTGCCCCCGCTGCGGCAATGGGGCCAACGGGCAAGCTATCATTACCTACCGGAAATTTTGTTTTGACTCCTTTTAATGATCCAGCTGCCAGGTCGAGGATGGAACTGTAAAATTTCATGGCATCGCTTACATAAGCCGATTCAACATCCTGAGCAATTTGATTGTAGACCAGCATGCTATTTCTACCGTTGTCATTTTCTCCATCTCCATTAGCATCAACCCATACGGAACTCAAAAAATCATTGCCAAAAGCCAAGGGGCTAGTCCCCGTTGTACTCAGTGGAACATTTCTACCAACAATTCTTCCGTAAAGATCTGCCTCGGAAAAACTTCGCTCGGTAAAATTGAAATTGATTCTCGATGTTCGACTACAATTGCAGGGATCGTAAGACAACTGGAAATCGGCCACGCTCCACTTATTGGGGGTAGAAAAGGGGAGGTGAGACGAGATGGTCTGAATTTGTTCGTCTTGATCGAGCGCTTTTTGCCTTGTATGATAACGGTTGAGCAGGGCAGAAGAGACCAGTCCACTCCCAGCACCTCCATCGGCAATGACCAAATCGACATTGGCATGGTCGAAGGAATTTCCATTTCCAGGAGAGGTGAAAATTCGCAATTTTCCGGTATGCTTGTTATAAAATAACATGTAAGGATTGAACTGTCCGGTGTTGTTTGCTGGATCATCTCCAAATAGGCCCAATCCAAGGTTGAGGTGCATGAGCTCCCAACCGTAGCGTGGGTGCATATTGTGCATTTCCTGAGGAAAACCTTGACCGTTTCGGTAACTGGAGAACCAAAAGTACTGCGTATTGTCTACAAGAAAAGGATGTTCTGCCGCGACCAATGAATTGTTGATATTAACATCCAGAGTTTGCGGTTGTAATGGTGGTTCTGTTTGTGGTTGAGTAGGAGCCAACCAGTTGAACTGGTTGAGCAAAGCGGGGTATTCCGTGTTGCTGGGATTATTGAAATCCGTTCGGATCAAATCGTTGCAACAAGCGGAAGGGTCTTCTTCCGGATCTTCATCGGTAATACAGGTTTGAGATTGAGCCGACAATAGAAAAAGAAAGAAGAACAAGGATAGTAAATTGTATTTTTTCATTGTTGACTTATTTGTTCTGTTCTCTTAATGTTTTGTTTTCTTCTTCTAAAGTTTTCACTCGTTTGTTTAACTCAATGACGTGCAAAAAGAGTTCTTCTATTTTCTCTTGCTGGTTGGAAGTTAGTGCACCAAGATCAAGTCCCTCCTTTTCAATCGTTTCACCAGATGGGGTGTTGTGTAAGTAGCCATTGGATTCGATGTGCTGCTCCACTTCTTCCAGAGGCAATAGATAATAGTCTGCTTCAAAAACATAATCTGACCATCCTACTTTGACCTTAACTTCGTCGGTAAGGACACCTCCCGTTACGTAGAGATTGAAAGGATCTCCTTTGGAATTGTTGATGAGTGGGGGCAAACCATCTGTTCCGATGCCAACGCGACCACTACTGGTAATGGCCATTTTATCGCCCCAACCCGGACCTCCACTGGCACCGTTTCCATCACTTCCTCCTCGGAAGTACAGGCCTCCTCCCGACTTGGAGTAAATTTCCCAATCGTGGTTTTTCCCCTCGGATCGCTCCAGCCGGATGATGGGATCACTTGGCGAGCTCACGGTCAACAGCTGACTGGGGGAATCTGTTCCAACGCCCATTCTACCACTGACGTAAAGGTTGGTGTTAAACTTTCCATCGCCATTTACGTGCAAATTATGTTTTGGTTTCATGTTGTTGATCCCCAAGCGACCAATGCTCGTTAGGGTAAGTCGGTTGTTGAGGCTGCCCGTTGGAGAGGAGGTATAGCCCAAGTTATAGGATCCATCGGGGAGCACATTGGTATCCCAGATATTGGAGGAAAAGGTGGAGCTGTATCCCTGTAATCGGAATAGGGATAGTTCAAGGCTAAGCGGTCGGAGGTGAAGGTTGGCCTGGGGCCCGGATGGGTCAAAATATCCAATTCCCGTTTTACCACTGCGGGAAGCGTTGCCAAAGGTGGAGGCGCCATTCCATGCTTGTCCGTTCAGATTGGTCATTCCGAATACTAAAAACAGGGCACCCAAAAAGAGTCTGTAATTGCTTACATAGTTGTTCATCACTTTATATTTTTTGCTTAAAAAATAGCACGGCGAGCCATGCTGTCAATGGGTTAATACGCCATTCGAAAAATACGTAACCGGGGATCAAATAAATATCTGGCAACAGGATGGATGACTTAGGAGCGCTTTATTATTTTGTGCGTTATCCATTTGTGTTTAGCCAAACCGCCCTTTTACCGTACTTTAGGCACTAATTGCTGCTCGATCCCAGGAATTTTTCCCATTTCTTGTTTCCAAAATTCCGAAAAACCCCTATATTTGCATCCGCTTTGGTCTATGATAATAATGATCAATCTCTTGGCGCGGTAGCTCAGCTGGTTAGAGCGCAGGATTCATAATCCTGAGGTCGGGAGTTCAAGTCTCCCCCGCGCTACTGAAAATCAAGGAGTTACGATGGATGATCGTGGCTCCTTTTTCTTTTGTTCAGACATTGTTCTAACTTTCTGGTCTCAAAACCTGTCAAAACCAGAGTTTTTGCCTAAACTGTCCTAGTGGGCACGTTTTTACGATATAAAGCCACTTGCGTTTGAGCTTCTAGAAAGTGCATAAATACGGTTCCCTTAACATTGGGGCATGGTCGTTTGCCCGAAATAAAACGCCATTAAGGTACACTTGTAGCGATTCAATAGAATCAATGGAAATGGTCATTTCAAAGTGAGCATTTTTACAATGAAATACCGCTTCTTTAAAGGAAATTTCCAGATTACCTTCCAGAGCATCTTCGTAGATTTGATAGACAAGATCATAGCTATTTTGGGAAAAACAAACTTCACCAAGAGAAAAAATTAGGAATAGGAAAACAGTGGCTTTTCTTACCATTTTGGATTGACAATTAATTCTTTTTTAACAACTCCTTTTTTATAGAACCTTTTAGAATAGGTGTATTTCCCTATTTTTTTGATGTACCAGCCATGTAGTTTTCCATTCTTATAGTGGCATTCTACACTTTCATTATCATTAAAGTAAAAAAGACAATCTCCATGTTTTTTTCCTTTCTTATAATGGTAAATGCGAACCATTTTATTGTTTCCTGTAATCCATATGCCAGTTTTTCGGCTTTTCGTATCTCTTGCATTTATCTGATCAGTTTGGCTGAAAAATAATTTCGGGTCTTCAAGAATAGTCGTATCAATTGAAACAGACGTAATTTGTTGGAATAATTCATTTTTATCAAAATCACCCTCCCAATTCCCTTTTTGCCTTTCAACAGTAAATTCTAATTTGTTTCCCTGATGACTAACTAGTCTGAATGTACTTTTGCAGGAACTTAGAACGATCAGTAAAAAGAGACAGGAAATTAATTTAGATAAGCATTCCATGTGGCCTTATTTAAATCTGGTCACTTTTCGATTACTGTACTTATCTTTTTCCTCTTTGAGAGATACTAGCCAATCAATGTACATTTGCTTTGGCATCTGGCGATACCCTAATCTGTGAATAGAAACATATAATTCTTCCATCTCTGACCATAGCTGTTTGGCCGATGGAACCAGACGAAACAAATCCTTTGGATACTCTACGTTGTGTTCTTCCATAAGCAGTTTAGTCTGTCGTTGTCTTATTTCTGCTTTAAACAGCAAAGCATTGATATAGTCCGGAAAATATTGGAGGGCGAGGTCACAGCATTTTATCAAGAAGGAGAAGTTCTGGTCTGAGAATTTTTTGCTGTGTCCCATAGCTAGATCGACCATACACATAGCAACGGCTTCCTGATCAGAAAGGTCTCGCATATAAATTCCGCTTCGTATGGCATCGAGATGAATATATCCAGAAGCCATCAACCAAGCATCGATGGGAAATGAAGCACTCGTCAGCTCTGTATTGTACCATCCAGCTTTTTCGCATTTGTGCTTTATGTAAACATGATTTGGAGCTAGTGCCAAATGAGCAGATGCTCCAATTTCATCGGCCAAGATTTTATACAAATAGGGGAGAGAGTGACAATTGCCTTTTTCTATATCAAGCAGTTTCGTCACAAACATACTTGTCCAGTCTTTATCGCCAAATACGTCGTCGAAGTCATAGTTGTAAGGCATATGATACAGGGTATCTTTTCCCATAATTACTGGAATTTCGCTCGTTAGGACGGAAAAAAGAGCAGCATATTTTTCTACTTCGTCCTTATCAGGGTAAGGGTAATTAAGTTCATTAGAAGTAATAAGTTTCTGTACTAGCTGCTGGAGGCCTTCGATACGCTCTTGATAATGATCATAATTGATATTCCCATCTAAATAAGCGTTTTCTGTGAGATAGACAGCTTTTTTAAAGTCTAGAGGCTGAATGCCGTCCAGTATTGCTTTTATCTCATTAAAAGCCTTTTCGTAGAAAGTGGAGGATTGGGTGTAAACCGTAAATGGTAATGAGCAAAAGAGAATTAAGGAGAGGAAGATTCGTAAATGCAAATCGGTAATATTTTAGTAATTAAATGTGTCTAGCGTATTGACTTCGTAATTGTTCGCAGATCAGGTTGTCCGCGTTTCCATTTATCTCCTTGCCAATTGAGGGAAAAGGTTCCATTCGAGAAGAAACAGGTATCAATGCACTCGATGGCCAATGCGGCTGGACAAAATACTAGATCGGTTAATTGTTCCTTAGAAATATTGTTTACGTACTCGTTTATGTGCACTTCTGGCCTTTGTCCATAAGATAGAAAAGCGATATAGCGGGAAGTTGAATCGTAAGCGAGTACGTTGTCATATCGATGTTCTGGAGATCCTTTTAAGAATGGGAGTACTACCGCATATCGACAGGATGTTCCACAGCTTTGTTGTAATACAATCGCCGTCGTATCTGTGATAATAGGGAAGAGCATACCGCTACCCAGAACATCATAAACGTTTTCTGATGTATTGGTGTATTCTTCATTTCCCCAGATTATCTGGTAGGTTTGCTCTTTTTGATTGAGCGAGAACTGTACAAAATATTCTCCCACGGAAACAACATTGGTAGTGGTGTCTTGAACCGCAGGCGTTTTTGGTACTGGTTGCTGGGAGTTTGCTGTAGGGTTAGTACATGCATAGAATAAAAATAGAAGGGATAACCACTGCATTATTAGTA
The DNA here is from genome assembly GCA_039199865.1 of Bacteroidota bacterium. GTDB lineage: Bacteria > Bacteroidota > Bacteroidia > Chitinophagales > Saprospiraceae > JALZUU01. Next base: position 5,916 of record JBCCSR010000014.1, on the reverse strand, counting down.
TTTTTTTAGCTTCCATGTTCCTTTGATGCCGCTGGCTTTTACGTTTAATTGAATCTTTTGCATTTGTGGGTTCTTATCATAGATCGTCGCATTTTGCGAGTTATAAAAAATAACCCCTTGTCCAATTTCTGTTTGATTTGTCCCATAATCAGTTTTGATCGCTGCACTGGCAGATCGTATAAAAGCGCCTTCCTCTATAGAATTCCCTTCCTTGACCTGTTCTGTATTGTTGTATCGTGGATAGGCCGGATCAGCAGGGTTTGAGACATCGTAGGCCGCTTCAATTGCTTCTTGGTAAGTATCAGTGTGTTCATAGGCATTCTCGGGAAGCTCTGTCCTGTTTTTTATTGACTCTGCAGCTACTTGCATAGAATTATCATCTTCTCCCCCCATTTCCGCAAATACAGCTCGTACCATGTGGCCTAAATCACTATCAAGAGTATGTACATCTTGTCCTTGCTCTACCTCACCAGTTTGTGGGTTATAATACCGTTCTGTCTGGACAATGATGCGATCTGGATCGTCAGTTTCTACTTTGTAAAGATACTCACCAGTGGAGGAAAAATAATAGTCGTCTTCTGGTGCTAACCCACTTGGGTCACTGAAGCGAATAGGGTTATCAAATCCATAGTTGTATGGGGACCACTCCGGAAACTGTTCGGCCAACGGATCAGGAGAAAGCCAGCGACTCATCACTTCTGGATCAAGGCTATACTCAGAATAAATGGTATCTACTTCGAGGAAAGCGACAACTTTACCAGTTATGGTATTCAGGAGTACTCCGCCGATTGGTACGAGGGTATCGTTGGGGAAAAACTCTTGGTATTTACCATCGCTGAGGGTCAACATCTCAGTCTCAACACCAAGCGATTTATACGGGTTTTGGGCATTTGCTAGTATCGCAGAACTAGCGATAAAAAGGATAAATAATAATTGTTTCATGGGCGTGGGAATTGAACCTGTTTTTCTTTTTGATTTTCTAATGACGCCAACCAAGCACTGTAGACTTCTTCTGGCATATGTTCATAGCCATACGCATCTATTTGGGCATATAATTGCCGACACTGCTGGTAGAGAGCATAAGCTTTGGGATACGCTGATAATTTTGATAGAGGAGGGTAGCCTAATTGGGCCACTACATAGCGCAGTAACAATGTGTGGTAATCCGATCTAAGCTGGAGCGCCACAATGTTTTTAGGGAAATACTTTAAGGCTTCTTCTACACATTGCAGAACAAAGCTGTCGTATCCATATTTGTGTTTATAGCCTTGTGCGAGATCCACTAGCATTGAGGCAATGGTTTCTTTTCTACTTAATGTATCCATATAAATACCATGCCGGAGCGCATCTGCCTCGATGTACCCAGAACCGACAATCCATGCGTCTGAGGAATAATGGCCATTCGTAAGCTCTAAGTTATACCAAGCACCAGTATCGTCTTGGAGTCTTATATAACTATGTTGTGGAGAATAAGAGAACCAAGCATCTATCCCAAGCCGATCGGCAAGAATAAGATACAACAACGGCATAGAATGGCACTGGCCACTTCTACTGTTGAGTAGTTTGGTAACAAACATTTTTGTCCAATTCTTCTTTCCAAAAATATCACTAAAATCATACTTAACGGGATAAGTCGTCGTCGGAACACCATTATCATTGTAGACAGTTAAGGTGTCAGCCATATATCGATGAAGGAACATCTTTTTGGCCATAATGTTATCTCTCGCATACCCTTCGTACTCCATTGCCCCGTAAATTTGCTTTAACGCAGCATCAATATGTTTCTGCCACCAAGTAGCCGTAAAGTGGTTATCCAAATAAGCATTTTCTGTTAGAAAAACAGCTTTCTGTAGGTCGAGGTTTGTAACCCCTTCAAGCATCTGTTCTATTTCTTCAAAGGCTTGGTTGTAAAAATCTGTCCCAGAAGCACCTTGATACGACGGTAATTCATACTGGATTAATCCACGCTCAGTCCTCTCTATTTCTGGTAGAAGTGCTTGATTTCGTTGGTTTTGCTGGAAATCTTTTTGAATGAGCGCCTGATTTTGCTGTTGTGTGCGCGACTGGTATCTTGTTGGGCTGAGAGGGTTTACTGTGCCAAAAGGGAATGTACCAACACGATGAGGCGTAAGACTCGACGGTTGTGGGGGCGTAGGAACAGGAGAGTGTTGCGACAAACTTACCTGGTAGGCGAACAGCAGTATCCAGAGAGAATAAAAACCCTTCATAGTGTTTTTGCAGTGATTGTATGCATAATAATGGAAATAAATTATTGAATTATGATTTTATATGGTGAAAAGCAATAGTACATAGTGGTATTTTACAAATATGTACTCGTCGCAGATTCTTTGCTTTTTTGTAATTGAAGAAACTATTTCGTACCTTATCACATGAAAAGGAAGCCCACCCGTAGGTTAGGCCTCCAGATGTGTGGCACTCTCTCTCAATAGAGTACACGGTGTCAAATTTAACTAGCTTTTCAGCAGCCCCCGGAGAGAGCACTCTCCGTCCTCCCCGGTTAATAGGCTGCCTAACCCCTAAATTACCTCTCATTTTGCACTCTCAGCAAGGTATATTTCGGGTCTTAACGTCATGCTTTGTGTAGGTTACGTTTCAGTCCCTTTGGGAAATTTTGTATATTTATGGTTAATAAAAGCCTATCCCTCCGAAAAGGGACAGGCCCGTTTTAGATCAGATTAACACCCTCCACTCTATGATAAAAGCAGTCATCAGTTCGCTCTCGCTTATGAGTGGAAGTTTGCTCGGTTAATCTGCCCAAAACGTTACTGTATACACTCTTTGACAAAGCCCCAGAGGTACAAAATTTGTATTAACTAGCTTTTCAAATGCTGTAGCATTTTGATGGACGTATCTTCTTTGTGTGAACGAAGAAAATTACACTGAAAATCAAGTGAGTTGGAATCAACTCATTAAGGAAAGCGAATAATAAAACTTACTGATAACTGCCTGGCGAAGATAGGAAAAAACTTGGGAAATCACAAACTTTTGCCGTGATCTCCCAAAGAGTTGATTGATCTAAGCGAGGCGAACGAAGACTAGTAAAGGTCTGTGTCTACGATGATTATACCGCCTCCTTTAATCACTTTTTGCTGCTTCTTAGTCAATACTTTGACCCTCTTGCAGCGTGCAAGTTTGTTTAGCATAATAAAGGATTAAGAAAGGTTAATAGATGTATGTAAGGTACATCAAAAAGCGGTAAATGTATATGGTCTAAAATGCGGAATAGTGATTTGCGTGCTAATAATGTTATATAAAGTGCGTTTTGCGGAATATTCTTTATCAAACTGTTGTAAACTCATTATTATGGAAGGGCTAAAATCCTATTTTTCCGGTCTTACTCCGGCCTTATTTAATCACGTATCAGGAAAGCCTAGAGAATTTATCGACATCTATAGAGCACATAATTTTCTAAATGAGGCTGCTTTCAAGGAGCATATATGCGCGGGAAAACACGATGATAGCTATTACAGAAAACGGAAATCTAATGCTATAAAAATCATGCAAGTTCTGTTCCTTATCAGCAATGCAAAGGGCGGTAGCTTGGTGAAAAAAAAATATGATGAATGCCAAAAATTTTTTGCTGTGGGCTACAAATTCATCACAGAAGGAGCCAGAATAGAGGGCATACGGCTCCTAAGAGAAGCCTACAAGATTGCTGTTGAGTACGATTTTTCTTACCTCGCTTGTGAGCTATCCAGCAACTTATACCGGCACCACGCCCACTATACCAAAGATATTAGAAATGCTAGGCACTATGCCAGACAGGTAGATAAGTACCTAGACAATTACACCGCAGAAAAGAAGGGAGAATATTATCTTAATCAGATTGTTGTCGAGCAATCACGCTCAATGGTAGATACTGTATTTTTACAAGAAGCTATACAGAATCTAAATCAACAGAAGGGGGAGAGCGTTAGGTTTAAGTTTCTCCAGGCTTCGATTAAAGTGTTATACGGTGTTTATATCGGAGACTATGAACAGGTAATTACCGATTGCAATAATGCGCTCCAATTCTTTGAAAATAAACCAGGAGTGTATCCAGCATACTATCTGTTTTTCTTACAAACCAGGGGCACAGCACAAACAGCCATAGGGCAGTGTCAGGAAGCTACAGAGAGTTACCAAATGGCTGAACAGTATACAGGTACTAATGCATACAACATTTATACCCTCCAATATTACAAAACCCTGAACGCCCTCCATGCTGGACAATACCAGATGGCCTATGATCTGTATCAGAAGAACAAGCGGTGCAAGATTGAAGATATAAGAGAACAGTTTGCCATCATAGAAGCCTATCTTTGTTTCCTATCTCACACTGGGTATTTACAGATTAATAAAATCTTTCGTATGCGGAAGTATCTCAACGATACCTTCAAAGCCCAGGAAGACAAGCAAGGAAGTAATATAAATATTCTCATTGCTGAATTACTGGTGTATCTGGCGAGAGATAAAGGGAAGTTTAGTGACCGTGTTGAGGCGGTACGACATTACAGTTACCGCCATCTGAAAGAGAAAGACACACAAAGGGCAAAGTGGTTTATCAAAATTCTTTGTATGTTGCCACATCCAAAAGTCAATTTTCATCCCGTTGCACTCAGAAGGAAAGCTGGGAGATATATTGACCTTTTAGAAAGCCACCCGGTACGTATGGGAGAAGGTTTTGCGGTAGAGATCATCCCCTTTGACACATTACTCCGTATGATCGAAGACAGGCTCATGAGAAAAGTTGCCTGAAATATGTTGGGATGCAGAGTAGGAGAAAGGTATATTGAGGCGTAAAATAAAGTACAGATGATAAGTGAACAATACATGAGGGGTGGGACTATGATGACGTAGTATTACAAAGAGGAGTATCAAGGATAATGGCTTATTTTTTGAACTAAAAAGAACTGAATTTGGCACCTATTCCTACTGGTTTATAAACCATCCTTGTTGATCCTTGAGAAAGGCAATTCATCAAAAAATGAAATCAAACAAAGCAATGAATCAATATCTAAAAGTAGCAGTGTTGTTATCCTGTTTTTTGATCTTCTTCAATACGGCAACAGCGCAAATCAAATCGATGAAAAAAGTGGAATACCTGTTTTATCGCTTGTCTACCGAAAAAGGATTTCACAAAAAAATGTCCAAAGATAGTTGTGTAATCTTTTGGGAAAAATACGATCAACAAGGGAGATTGATCCTGGAACATGATCTGTCGGGAGGAGGCTGCTGGAAAAAGGAAGGACCAAGCGAACACCAACTGTTCTACGACGATCGAGATCGACTCATTGAACGAAGGATTTTCCTGGGAGAAGAAGGACAGGTCAAGCCTTTGAAAGAAGATATTTTTTATTCCTATCCCGATCAGAACGATCCGGAAAGGGTAGAGGAATTTCGAGTCTTGTACCAAACCGCAGCCAATAGCGATACCCTGACTGTCGATTCATTCTACAGAGTCCGACCAGAAGATATTCTTGAAAACCAATATATTCCCGTGGTCGTAAGTTATGATACGCTCCAACTTTCCAATGGTTACTTAATCATTGACCGAAAATTACCCTTCAATAAAGATTTAGTGGACTTCGATCAATATATCCCCTTCTTCGCAGCCAAAGATTTGAAAAAGTTTGAGAAGCTACTTTTAAAAAAGGCCAAAAGCATTACCGCAAAAATTCCAGATATCCTACCCTTTAAGAATAAAGATGGGAAGATTGCAAATGCCTTTGAATTTCAGAATCTTGATCGAACCCGGTCCATTACTTTTATCAACAACGACTATACCTTTGGTGTTGTTTACAAAATCTACAATGAAAGCGGAGAGGATTACTTGCTGGCAAGATATGAGTATGGACCAGACACTGAGGAACTGACTAAAGTTAGGATGATCAGAACCTACATCGAACGCTATTG